>NZ_JASNVW010000005.1 GCF_030186535.1 Ignisphaera cupida
GAATCCAAAAAATGGAATTGAAAGTAGAAATGTTTGGATTAGAAGAAAATTCTCGTTTGAGGAAACAGAAGCTGACTATAAAGAATCCAAAAAATGGAATTGAAAGTTACTTGATTTAGGTGTGGACATTTTTAGCCCCGCTAGAAAAGAATCCAAAAAATGGAATTGAAAGAACATTAATAACTGGAATAGCTATTGGCACTTGCTCCAATGGTATTGAATCCAAAAAATGGAATTGAAAGATTTTAGCAACAAGTATATAAGGCATCTAAAATAATGTTCTTCAAATGCTAATAAATTGCTAAACTTTTTATAAGTTCCAATAGTATATCCCTAGCTTTAGCCAAGTTTCTAGAGTCTATACCATCTGCTGTGTCGCTATACCAGTGATAGTTTTTGATCATACCATTAGCAAAGGCCATTAAACTTGTTGCTTTATATCCTGATCTCATTAAAGGTGTTGCATCTGTTGGTAAGAGTTTGTATACCATTGTATTTATCCCCTTGCTCTTAGCGAATTTGTGTATGAATGTTCTAAACTCTTTATTAGAGCACCATGTCAATACAACGCCTTCGCATTCTGTTAGATATAATTTTCCAAAACCTGGATTATCAACATTGATTATTATTGCATTCGATAGTAAATGTGGATTGTACTTGCGAAAGTAGTATGATCCTAGCATTCCCACTTCCTCAGCTCCAGTAAACACTATATACAAAGAGATCTTGCTACCGAGGCTCTGCTCTTCCCTCTTAAGAGATTCTGCCAATCCTAGAACTACTGCAACTCCCGATGCATTGTCGTTAGCCCCGGGGACATAGTTGTGGAAAAGCTCTCTATGAATTAGTATTGCTACTGTTAGCCATAGAGGTGTTGACAGAATTAAAGCTGTGAAAAGAGCATAGCGAAATAAAAACACACCTACTATGGTCATAACAACAACTAAAATCGATGAAAAGAAGTTAACATAGATAGTGCGTCTAAGCATGTGAACTCTACGAGGATTGAAGCTATAAGCAGCTTTAGCACTATCGTAATGTGCCATAACAACTATTCTCTTCTCCCCAGATCCAAAACTAGTCACAACATTTGCTGATCTCCTTCTCAACAAATGGCCTAGCATCAGCGTTAATATTGGTATGTACAGCTCTTCTTCAAGCGATAGTAATGTTAAACCTGTTAATGAGATTGCTACAGCCATTAACTCAGCTTTAGCTAGGGCTAGTAGAGGAGCTAGCGACATAATTAAATATATTATAATATATATGAAAATGTTGGAGGTGTTGGAAAATATTCTATTCTGGGATCATAACCTAGACTCCTAAGTACTTCAACTATATACTTCCTCGCCTCTTCTTCCTCTCTAGTACCAGCACCCCTATGACTACTTGTCAACTTAACAACATAACTAAATAGCTTATCCTCCAACTATTAACCCCCAACTCTCTTTTTCTTAATATTACCTCAAACAAATAGTAACAATTATTTTAACCTTTTCCTGATTTCTCTAATAATTAGAGTTACTGAAATTTTTGACCTAATCCCTTTATCCATGTCTATGCAAATGTTTTAAATAGTGAACTTTTTGATTCTCACAAAGGCTAAGCTAGTTAATGTGTTTGGTTGTCTTATAGAGGATTAGAAGCAATAATTTTGTAGATGGTTTTATTTTCGTGTGTATTTATATAACTAAGTTTTGTAGGTGTTGTTGTGAGGTGATGTGCAAAATGTTAAGAATTTTGGCTAAGTTTGTGTTGTTACTTGGAGTGGTGATGGTGCTGTTTACAAGTGTTTATGGTTTTGCTGGTTTGTTTGGTGAGCAGCTTTATGGTGTTGGCGATTATCTCAAGTATTTTATTGTTGTCTATGACTCTTCATTTAGATGTTCATATGAAATCAATGTTGATATAAAGAATGTAGATGTTGGTAGTGGTAATGTCACATTTACTGTGGGTTTATCGCCTGTTGAGTCAAAGGGAAGTTTTTGCGAGTCTCTTACATCTTTGCTTTCACTTGTGTTTGCATTTCCTCGTTCTGTAATTGTTTACAAGTTGAATGCATCATCTGTAGAGGTTTTCATAGATCCTAGATATAGTGGGAATTTCACTGTTGATACTGATGTTCTTAGGGGGTGGGCTGTTTACCAAAAAGGTGTTTTGGTTGAGGCTTTTGTGGAAACAAAAGTGGCTCTAAGGTATAAGCAGTACACTGTATTAATCGACACTTCAATACCTTGGCTAAAACAATTCGCAAAACAAGTACTGGTACCAGCAACAACGACAACAACTTTGCAGCAAGCAACGATAACAATAATCCAAACAGCTACATCGACTTTAGCAACCACATCAACTACAACAGTAGAGAAAACAAAAACAGTTACATACACAACAACAAAAACAGCAACAGCCACAGTTACAGAAACAGCTACAACAACACAAACACAAACAACAACAGCAACACAAACAATAACAAAAATCGTCACAACAACAGCAACTACTGAAGTAACAAAAATTGACTGGGCATTCACAACAGGAATAACAATAGGTGTTGGAGTAGTACTTCTAGCACTTGGACTAGCACTAGGCAAACAAACCAAGAAATCCTAAAGCAATGGTGCAACAACCATATAACATAGCTTTTCCTAAATTTAATCTATGGGGTTTTTATAACTATTATCTTCCTCTTCCATTACGTACTTAATCAAATCTAGAGGTACTTCCAACTTTTATTATCACTAAATATTAATGTATATGAAAATGTTGTTAGCAATAATACTGTAAAGAACTTAAGAATGTTAAAAAAATGTTTTTTATTTTGATTGGTTTTAGTATGCTGTGTAAGGCTCAATTGGTATAACTGGTAGTGATATAGGTGTTGAGATGACGTATCCAAACCAGTCAATGTTTTCCTTCATGACTGGTACTACAGGTGTTTTGATCCAGTCTGTGGGTGGGTTCCAGCCGTAGAGAACATGGTATACTGCTGCTAGTACTCCCCAGTATCCCTGTAGAAATGCTGCTTGTCCTATTGTTCCACAAAGTGTTCCTTCTTTTGTAGCTTCTACCGCTGCTGAAATTGCGTCAAAACCAAATGTAACTACTTGTTCACATGGCTTTAAGCCTGCATCTCGTAATGCCTTAATTGCTCCAAGTATCATTTCATCATTTGCTGCAATTACGCCGTGAATATCACGTGTTCTAGCTAGAAGTGACTGCATTTTTGAATATGCTGTATCGCTTCTAAAGTCTGCATAATCCTCATAAACTATTTGAACCTCTCCTTTCTGTACTAATGGATCAAGAACATTGTGAAATCCTTTCTTTCTCTCCTCAGCTGAGGATGCTCCAGGCAATCCATTTAGTATAACTATTTTCCATGGTTTTGAATACCCCCTAGACTCTAGTGTTTTTAAGAAGTATCGAGCCTCTACCTCAGCTGCAGCCACATTATCTGTACCAACAAATGCTATTCTAAGAGTTTTATCAGCCACATCTCTATCAAGTGTGAACACAGGTATTTTAGCATCTTTAGCTTTTCTCAATGCGGGTTCTGCAGCCTCATAAGTTATTGGATTAACAAGCAAAACAGTATATCCCTTACCAATTGCTGTTTCTATTTGAGAAACTTGTGTTGCAGGATCGTTTTTAGCATCAAACACATCCATAGTAACTGGCAAACCTATTTTCTGGAAATACTCAACAGCTCTTTGAGCACCAGCAGCCATACCCTTGAAGTATGGATGGCCAAAATCAACAACAAATAGTGCTAGCTTTATCTCCTTTACAGCTTGAGGCCCAGTTGTTACCGTAACGGTTGTGCCAATGGTTTGTGTAACTGTTTTCTCCACGGTTCGTATAATTGTTGTTGGAGGAGCTGAGGGAGCCATGCTATAACCAGCGAAATACCCTATTAACACGCCAATGATAATTCCTACAACGAGAAATACAACCAATCTGCTTATAGCCCTTGGTGCGCTCATAACTTCACACCAGCTTAGAAGTAAATACTTTTAGAAAAAATTATAAATTTATATTTTTATGCCTTATACCACCTTACTGTATCGTGTAAAACCTTAGTTGTTTCTAGTAACTTGCTTAAGTTTAAAAATATGAATTGTTTAAGCTTTACTTAACGTATCTCAGACCTCTGGTTAGTATTGCAGCTGCTCCTATCAGTATTATTCCCTTGACAACCCATTGGAAATATGGGTCTAAACCTATCAAAACAAATATGTTAGTAATCATTGTTAGTACATATGCTCCTAGCACTGGGCCTACAGGATTGCCTACACCACCAGTTAAGTAATATCCTCCTAGCACACATGAAGCTATAGCATCTAGTTCATAGCCCCATCCAGTCCATGGATAAGCTATTTCAAGTCTAGCATTCATTATTTGTCCAGAAAGCCCATAGAGAGTACCTGCCAGTGAGAATGCTAGCACCTTGAAGAAGTCTACTCTAACACCAGATACTCTCACAGCTTCCTCGTTTCCCCCAAGCCCATAAAGCACCAAACCCACAGATGTTCTTCTAACAACAATATATAGCACTATTAGCAACAATATGAATACCCAAACCATTACCGGTAGCCCAAGAATTGTTACATATGTAAATACTCTAAACTCTACTAAACCAGTTATTGACCTACCCTGAGTAAGTATTAACACAAATCCTCTTCCAATAACTAAAATAGCTAGGCTAGACACAAAGGAGAATATCTTTGCCTTTGTAACCATTAAACCATTGAGAAAACCTATCAGAGTACCACACAATATTCCAGCAGCAATACCCAAGCCAGGGTCAAAACCAAGTTGCTTAATTAGTATAGCAGAGATTGTGCCTGTAAGAGCCATTACCGATCCAGGAGATAAGTCTATGCTACCCATCATAATGATTAGAGATTCTCCAAGAGCCAGTAAAGCTAGTGGTACTGTTTGAAGTATTAGTACATACTGGTTGTATGTGGTTAGAAACTGGGGAGATATTGAAGCGGAGATGATGTATAGCATCAGCAGTGACATTGCTGGAGGAAACATTTCATGAGAAGTTATTTTTCTTAGCATATTTAACTTGTTTAGAACATTGGATTTCAACAACATCACCTACAAATCGCTTAAACCTTAGCACCCAACAATTTAATAAGTTTATCCCTATCTAGTTCCTCACGTTGATACAAACCTATCTGCACTCCATCCTTTAGCACCAACACCTTATCTGAAAGCGCCAAAACCTCGTCAATATCTGAAGACAACAATATTATTCCATAACCTCCACTAGCAAGTTCTGCAATAATTCTTCTTATCTCCATCTTAGCACTAATATCTATTCCAAAAGTGGGTTCATCAAGTATTAGTATTTTGGGGCGAGTTTCAAGAGTTTTTGCTATTACAACCTTCTGCTTATTACCACCACTCAAATTATCAACTCTAACCTCTGGTGATGGAGCTACTATTCTCAATCTTTTTATATACCAATCCGCAATTCTCTGTTCAAGTTTTAAATCTCTAAGGAGATGCAACTTGCATATACTTGTAATTGATGGTAACACAATGTTGTCTCTTACCGATAATAGTAAAACCAGTCCTTCTCTATTTCTGTCCTCAGGTAGGTAAAAAATACCATATTTTCTCGCATCAACAGGATTTCCTATTCTAACTCTTTTACCCTCAATATATATCTCTCCCCTTGTTATTTTCTCCATACCTATAAGAGCTTTGCCCAATTCCGTTTTTCCAGCACCCAACAAGCCTGTTACACCAAGAATCTCACCTTTGTAAAGTGTGAATGAGAGACCTTTCAATGGAACCTCTATGGGAAGTGATGGTGTTGTATAAAGATTTCTCACTTCTAGAAGAGGTGTTGCTTGGATCTCCACCTTCTTCTTAGCTGCCATACCCACCTCATAGAATTCCACTAGAGGCTTACCTATCATTAACTCCACAAGCTTTTCATGAGTTACTTCACTAACATTGAATGTTCCAATTTTTTCTCCATCTCTAAGCACAGTAACCCTATCCCCTATCTCAAACACCTCATCTATTTTATGCGTTACAAGAATTACAGAAACATCTTTCTTCTTCAGCTCCCTAATAACATTGAAGAGATGAAGCACTTCTGATTTTGTAAGAGCACTTGTTGGCTCATCCATACATATCACTTTACCACCTTCAGCCAAAGCCCTTGCAACTTGAACAAGCTGCTTCTCAGCTGCTCTAAGATCCTTGATTTTAGTCATTGGATTTACGCTAAGACCAACAAACTCCAAATACTTTTTGCCCAGCTCAGCTAATTCGCTATTCCTTAGCAAAGCAAACGATTTTCTCGAAATTTTTGCAGTTAAAAACATGTATTCAGCAATAGTTAAATTAGGAGTTAACGTAGCTTCTTGATGAGTAAGAGTTATGCCAAGTTTCTTAGCCTTCATAGGACTATCTATAAAAACCTTTGCCCCATTCACATAAATCTCGCCATCATCTGGTGTAAGTATACCATTGATAATCTTGAGAAACGTAGATTTTCCAGCACCATTCTGACCAACTAGCACATGAACCTCGCCTACACCCAAATCAAAATCAACACCCTTCAAAGCAATAGTTCCAGGAAACTTTTTAACAATACCCCTTGTTTGCAATAGTAAAGGCATTCAACCTCAGCTCAAAAACATCATTTAATTACATAATTAGCGATAAAAAGTATATAAATATTTTCATCAATTCCATTTAATGAATTCTAATCCAAGTTTTGCTCATCGAGACTTCCCATTACGAAACCTGCACTACAAACCTTATTGAAAGAAGAACAAATCCTGAATTCACTAATACCATGATTATTGCAATATCATTAAACCTTTATCATACAGCAACCCATTGCTGCAACAATGCAATTGTAAAGCAAGACTTTATTAGTAATGGTTTGTGTAAAAACCTCAGACTTTCGGCCCGGCTTCATCATTTTTCAGCAGAGGCTAGGAGCTCGTCATTGCCATGTATTAGTTTTTTGTTTCATGTCTTTTAATTTTTAATGGACGTGTTGAAAGCTTATATTGTTTTTGGTTTTTTAGATGTTGTGTTGAGTAACTTGATTTTGGTTTGTTTGGGTGTGGTGGTGTGGCTGGTTTTAGAATCTACTATGTTTTTATAGCTATTGTTGTTGCTTCTTCGCTTGCTTTCTCCATCTATATTCATTTTCCATATCCTTTGAATAGGGATGTTTTTGGCAATACTGGTTTTCTCTATAGCGATATTGTCTATGGTGTTTTTGTTCCAAGGTTTCTTGATGTTGTTTCCCCTTTTGGTTCTCTTGATGACTCTAAGATTTCTGGGTATTGGTATAGCAGAGAGGTTGTTTTAAAACTTGTTAGTGGCAATATAGATGTTTTTTCTTGTCCAGCTCCATACAGGGACTACAAGTTTGAGTATCCTCCTTTAACAGCTTTGATTTGGTATTTCTCTACATGCACATCGTTTCTATATGTATACAAATTTGTTGGTGTTCCCAAAAATCCTCTTGACTACAGATCTCTTGTTTCAAACTATGTTATTCCAATTCACTTCGCCATTCAATCAGCTGTTTTAGCTGTTTCAGCAATTCTAATGGCTATTTACATGATTAGAATAGCTAAGGCTGTTGGATCTAGTTGGAGCAGGGTTCTAATATTCTTTGTTCTTCCATCGACAGTGATATACATGATATACAACTGGGATGTTTTAACAGCATCTCTTGTTGTAATAGCTGTTTATGAGCTAATCAATGAAAGGTATGGTGTTGGAGGAGCTCTGCTTGGTTTAGCAACATCAGCTAAGCTAATACCACTTTTTGCAGTTATTGCTATTGGCTATGACATGCTTCAGAAAAGTCTTCGCAAAGAAATTGGCTATGAGAAGATAACAAGCTTTGCAACCGGTTTTACATTATTTGGAGCAGCTCCATACATGGTTGTAGCAGCTTTTTTCAGCAAAGGCTTCTCTGATTTTGTGAATCATCACATGACATGGTATTGCGAAAACTGTTTGTATCTACCGATAGTTCATGATATATACAATCCAATTCATAGAATATTATTCTACACACTAGCAACAATATTTATGCTACTTGTAATGACTGTTGAGATAAGCAATTGGAGAAAACTTGTGGAGGTATCTCTACAGGCAATAGCAACAGGCATAGTATTCAACTACATCTTCTCACCACAAATGATTCTTCTAATAACACCACTAGCACTGCTAGCAATTCCAAAAACATTGATAGCACCATACATCTTCGCTGATGCTGCAAGTGCATCAATAATCCTAATGTTTTTCAAAGACCAGGAAATAAGACAGGCAATAGCAAAATATGTTGAAATACCTGTAAAGTTTTCCCCATGGACAATAGACTCTCCAGTTCAGTGGGTAGCAACAATAAGAAACGCAATACTGCTTGCAGCATACATTATTCAACTTTATTTGCTTATCAAACAACAGAGTAGTGAATAGATAACTCAAGATTCTTTTGTAAAAACGTTTTCTCTATGTCTTAGCAGGTGATGCAGCAAGAATTATTGCGCCAGATGGGCACATAGATATGCATGCTGGTTCCAACCCACCTCTTCTAAGCTGTAAACAAAGATCGCAATTCACTATATCTCCTCTACTTATTCTAATCGCTCTAATTGGACAAGCATATATGCAGTCCATGCACTTGTTGCATTTCTTCATATCGATGATTATCTCCCCCATGCCACCTCTGATAATAGCATCTCTTTTGCATGCAGATTGGCATTTAGCATTTGTGCAGTGCAGACATGCTGTGGGGAAGACAAGTCCATAGTCTGTTTTCCTTATTCTCACATAGGATTTTCCATCGTGAATAAAACTGCATATAGCATTGCATGTTTCGCAGCCCATGCACTTTCCATAGTCGAATATTTTTAGAAATGGTTTTGCAGATAAGCAAAACTCTGCTTCTACACCACCATGCCTATTTAAAAACTCGCACATGGTTTTCGCCAACCCCTCATCCCATGTCACAGCTCTTGGCAAAAACCTTTCAACTGGCCTTAGTCTTTTCACCATATCCTCAACACTTATCTTCTCACCAGAAAGCATAGCATCTACAACTCTAACAGCTTTTAGCGCATGGTCAATGGCAAGACCTATTTTCGATGGGCCTGTAGCAACATCGCCAACAGCAAAAATGTTTGTATTTGGAATTCTATAGTCGCTTCCAACAACTATTCTCCCAGATGAGTCTATGTATTTCAGTAGTTCTCCAGAGTATATTGGTGGTGTTGGTGTTTCACCAACTGCAGCAACAATGAGATCTGCTTCTATGAAAAACTCTGTTCCAGGTACTGGTATGGGTTTTGGTCTACCACTTTCATCTGGTGGACCAAGCTGAACCTTGAGAAACTCAACCCCTTTGGCATAGCCACTTTCAACAACAATTCTCTTTGGTTGTGCAAGCTCAATCCACTTAACACCTTTGTCAATAAGCTTCTTAATTTTGTATTCACCAGCAGGAGCTTCTCTAATGGTTCTTCTATACACCATATAAACCTCGCTTATGCCCATAGACAAACACTCTTCAGCAGCATCAACAGCACTTAGACCAGCTCCAATAACAATGGCTTTTCTAAAAGAATCAAAACCGTTTTTGGCTAATCCAAGTTCAGAAACCCTTCTTCTATACAAAAAGCTTAGTGCTGTAACAACATTTTTCGCATTCTCTCCCTCAACACCAAGAAGCCTAGATCTCCACGCACCAGTAGCAATAACTACTGCATCATAGTTTCTAGAGAGTTGAGTTAGATCAACTCTTTTCTCAACAAACTCATCACCTTCATCAACACCATTACCCAAAGCCACTTTGGTTTTTAGGTAGAATCTAACACCAAAGTTTTGCTCAAGATCCTTCCAACCCTCGAAAACCTCCTCCAGTGGTATTCTTGAACGTGGTATAGCAAATGTCATCATGCCCCCGGGGTATGGAAGCTTATCATAAACATCAACTTCATAGCCTCTGCAAACAAGATAACCAGTTGCTGCAAGACCTGCTGGACCTGCTCCAACAACAGCAACTCTTTTTCCAATATCTCCAAAGGGTTCTCTACACAGAAAAGCAAATTTCAGTTTGGTTCACCAAAAGCCAAGGTTGTTTAACAGTGTAATAGGTTTAAGAGTCTTACAAGCACTGACTTTTTGTGGTGTGGTAATTGAGAATAGCTGTACGTGTCTACATGGACTTGACTAAGAAGCTTGGTTGGAGCGAAAAGGTTTTTGTTTTAGATAGGGAGAAGGTAAATTTGAAAGAGCTTTTGTCTCTTCTTGAAGATCTGAAAAGTGTTGTGCTTAGCAATTTGGATGACTACATGGTTTTGGTAAATGGTGTTAACATAAAGCTTCTTAAAGGCATTGAAACAGAGATTTGCAGTGATTCAACTATAGATATATTTCCTCCAGCTGCTGGGGGGTAGTAAAAGCAACAAGTTTTTGCACATGCTACACACTTTAGCATAAGCTTTATATAAGCACTTTGCATGTTTCTGTACTTAGGAGTTGCATGATTTGGATGAGACTATGCCTGTTGGTGGATACATGGGCAGAGTTTTGAGAGTTAATCTGTCTGAGGGCAGGGTAAGGATTGAGGATTTGCCTTCTGAGGATGTTCTCAGAAAGTGGGTTGGTGGCAGGGGGCTTGGAGTATACTACATGCTTAAAGAGGTTAATCCACGAGTAGATCCTCTAAGCCCAGAGAACAAAGCAATTGTTGCTACAGGTCCTTTAACAGGTGTTACAGGAATACCCTCTTCCGGTAGATGGTGTTCTGTAACAAAATCTCCATTAACAAACACCATACATGATTCTCACAGTGGTGGAAAGTTTGGTCCTGAGCTAAAGTTTGCTGGATTTGACATGGTTATTGTTGAGGGTGCTTCGGAGAAACCTGTTTATCTTTGGATTTATGATGGCAAAGCTGAGCTTAGAGATGCTAAGCATTTGTGGGGTAAGGACACTCATTCAACAACTGATATGATTAGAGAAGAGCTTGCACCTGTTGTTGGATCTGATGAAGCTAGAGAGATAAAGGTTGCTTGCATAGGACCTGCTGGTGAGAATCTCGTTAGAATTGCGTGTATTATAAACGATAAGAACAGGGCTGCTGGTAGAGGTGGTCATGGAGCTGTTTGGGGATCTAAAAAGCTTAAAGCTATAGCTGTTAGAGGTCATATGAAGCCTCGTGTGGCTAATGAGGAGAGGCTTGAGGAGGTTGCTCTCAAGTCTATGGATATTATAAAGAAGTCTCCTGTAACATCACAAACTCTTCCAAAGTATGGAACAGCTGCACTAGTTAATGTTATAAATGCTCATGGGATTTTCCCAACAAGAAACTTTAGAACAGGTGTGTTTCCAGAGGCGAGTATGATTAGTGGTGAAAGAATTGCTGATGAGATTATGGATTGGAAAATGGCTGAGGAGGAAGTGTGCTGGGGTTGTGAAATAAAGTGTGCAAGATACACAAGACTTGTTAAACCACCGTTCACAGGTGAGGGTGGGGGACCAGAATACGAAACTGTTTGGGCCTTGGGCGCGGATACAGGTACAAGCGACTTGTATGCTGTTACAAAAGCTAATTATTTATGCAATGAGCTTGGCCTAGACACAATATCAATGGGAGCAACAATAGCTACTCTAATGGAGCTTGTATCACTTGGGAAAGTGCCAAAGGAGAAGCTGAGAGGCTTGAAGGTTGAGTGGGGCAATGGAGAAGCACTTGTTGAGCTAACATGGAGAACAGCATACAGATCTGGTATAGGCGATGACCTTGCCGAGGGAGCTGCTAGACTAGCTAAAAAGTATGGAGCACCAGAAATTGCCATGGTTGTTAGAAACCAGGAGCTTCCAGCATACGACCCAAGAGGTGCTCAAGGCCATGGACTAGCATATGCAACTAGCAACAGAGGTGGTTGCCACTTAAGAGCATACATGATAGCTCCCGAGGTTATTGGAATACCACAACTTCTCAACAGATTTGAGACCAAGGGCAAAGCTGCATGGGTTAAGGAGTTTCAAGATGTTTTCGCAGCTCTAGACAGTTTAGTTGTTTGCAAATTTGTTTCATTTGCTTACTGGGCAGATGTATTAGCTGAGCAACTATCAGCTGTAACTGGATGGAATGTAACAGCTGATGAGTTTAGGAAAATAGGTGAGAGGATATACAATGCTGAAAGAGTATTCAACATACTTGCCTTTGGAGATGGCGAAGAGTATGATACTTTGCCAAAAAGGTTACTAGAAGAGCCAATGCCAGAAGGGCCGGCTAAAGGCCATGTTGTAAAGCTAAGTGAGATGCTACCTGAGTATTACAGTGTTAGAGGATGGGTAAGGGGAAGACCAACAAGAGCAAAACTAGAAGAACTAGATCTGAAGTGGTTAGCGGATAGATTAGAGAAAGAGGGTTTGCTACCAGCATAACAAAACAAATTATTTTTTTCACCACACATTTTCTAATGCATAGCTTCAGCAACTTTCTCCATAGAGAAAAGGGTTATTGTTGAAGCTCGTTAATTGGAATTGCTGATGCTGTTGTTACTCCAAATCCTATTGACCTCGACTTTCCTATTCCAAAAATGTTTGCAAGAGCCATTAGCTTATCTATTTTCTCCACAATTTTTCTTTTGCTTATTGTTAGCTTTAGAATTGCATATCCTATGAAACCTCTTATAGACCTTTTCTCATCGTATTTAACTGTTCTTGGCTTTACATCAAGATCTATTGGTGTTAAAACAACTTCGCATAGCCTTCCAAGAAAGTAGTCTGACCACTCATCCGATGGTCCTCCAAACAGTGTTTCTCCTGTTGCTGATCTCCACAACTTTGATAGGTAGTTGCATATGTGGCTTGTTGATGGATATAATATGTATAGATTCTCTGCTTTCTCCAACCTCTTTCTAAAGCTTTCTAGTGGCGGAGCCATAAGCTTTGATGATAGGAGAACAGGCGTGTGGAAAACCATTTTAATAAGCTGCTTACCAGAATCTGCAAAACCAATGCTCAAGCTTTTCAAAGGTGTGAACTCAAGTGTTTTGAGAGAAACCCTAACCCTCCTACCCCAGATAGAAACCAAACACTCACCACCAGAAGCAATAGAGTCAAGCTTCGAAGAATCACTCAAAACAAACGACATGTCGAACCAGGCTCTAGAACCAGAAGAAAGCATTGCACCACCATCAAGAATATACCTACGCCTAGAACCAGAAACAACATAGAGAGGAGAAACAGAAAAAGGCTTAACAGAAGCTCTAACCTCATAGAAAGACCTTGCCCACTCAAACTCTCTACAGAGATAAATCAAAGCCTTAACAAATCTACCACTATACAAAGAAACAACAACATCATCAACAGCCTCAACATCAAAAGTAGCTCTGCAAACAAGCAAAACTCTCACCCTCTCAAACACAACAAACTCCAAAAGCTAATAAATCTGAGCAGCACATGGAAAACCAAATAAGCAAGAATCCAAAAAATGGAATTGAAAGTGTAGTTGTTTGAGCCAATAACGCTACTGGAGATGCTAGCAAAGCTGAATCCAAAAAATGGAATTGAAAGCAATTTAGGAAATCGCCAAGCTGTTGTTAGAGTGGATGAAGCTGGGAATCCAAAAAATGGAATTGAAAGTGCCCCTGGTTTGGTGTACTGCTCATATTTCAATTGTTATTTAGGAATCCAAAAAATGGAATTGAAAGTAAAGTTTATGCCCAATCAACAAACACAACATATGTGATTTACTCTGAATCCAAAAAATGGAATTGAAAGAGCCGTCCATGCATACACAGATAGCTGTGACTCAATTATTTCAGAATCCAAAAAATGGAATTGAAAGAATGCATTTCCTGTACTTGAATGAGCAAAGAAAATATGTTGCTGAATCCAAAAAATGGAATTGAAAGTTGTTTCTAGTTCCATGGTATTTGCATGACAAGCTTTGTGAAGACCCCGAATCCAAAAAATGGAATTGAAAGGTGCTATACAAAAGCACAAGAGCTTCTCCAAAGCCAATTCTGAATCCAAAAAATGGAATTGAAAGATATATGCAATGTCATCGCTACAGAGGCTATTCCAATCAGGAATCCAAAAAATGGAATTGAAAGTTGAATCGATTTTTCCTTGCTTTGCTAAGGTGTTTGCAACTTCGAATCCAAAAAATGGAATTGAAAGAGCTTTAAAGCCCGCAAACAGCTCTTTGCATTTCTTTGTATCTGGAATCCAAAAAATGGAATTGAAAGTGATGCAATGTTTATGTCCATGGCTATCACAGTCTAAATGTTTGAATCCAAAAAATGGAATTGAAAGTAATTATAATACTAGTATTAGTACTGGTGATTAGAAGATGAGTGAATCCAAAAAATGGAATTGAAAGAATGAAAATCACAGCTGTGTCAGAACTCAACAAAAGAATTGAATCCAAAAAATGGAATTGAAAGTAGCATGTTTGTTTGGAGTTTCTAAGGCTTGCTTGGCTATGTTGATGGCTTTTTCATTTATTTAAGCCACTCTTCATATTCTGGTATGAATCTTTCTATGATTTCTGATACTAGTGCTTCGCTTACAAATCTTAGCATATAGTCTGCTGGTACGTATCGTACTGTGACTATTTGTAGTGGGTTTATTGAACCTAGATATATTATGCTATCATCTATTATAACAGCTTTGAAGTGGAATTTGGGCTTTTTAACAACTTTTACATGGCATTTCTCTAAAATCTCGATGCACATCCCATGTTCCTCAACATCACTAACCTGATCTTTTTCAGGAGGTCTTGTAATCACTACCACCCTACACCCCCTCTCTAGAGCACGTCTAACCTCCTCAAGGCTGCAGAACTTCTCTACTGCAGCTCTGTTGAGAAAAGGTGATATCACTATCGCATGGCTAGCCATGTTCTTTAAATCCTTGCGCAACTCCACGAGAAACTGATCAGGATCTAGGATTTGAGTAGCTGCCTTAAAGAACTCCTCCCTAAGTCTTTTTAGAATAGGTCCTTTCTCCAAACGCTTTCTAATAACATCACGAAACATTTTAAACACACTATAACAAGCTAACTTTCACTACGTTTTCCACCTTTATAAACATTTGCAAATTTGTAGCATAGAGAAAAAACTGAAAAGGTTCAAGAACAGACCATAAATAAAACCATATGTATATGCCTCCGCTTCGAAGGCAACTAGATAAAGCCTCACCATAAATGTTCACATTTTAGAAGTTGCCTCTACAGCAAAAACCTTTAGCTTTAGTATTACTTCCACATTACTTCTAATAGGCAAACTTTAAAGCATTTGAATTCTCAAGAATTAAATCGAAAAGGTGTGATAAAGCATGCATAAAGCTTCTACTTACTAAGTATAGAATATAAATAGTTTGCAAGCTTCTACGTTATCTCCTCTATCTCCTTGGCTAGCTGCTTTAGTTTCTCAGCCACATCCCTAAGCTTTTGTGGTGCTATACCTGTGAACAACTTTTTGAGTTTTCCAGATACAAGCTCGTATATCTCCTTGGCGTTTTCAGCTGAAGTCTTTTCACCAAGCTCTATAACGAAAAAGCCGTCGTCTAGAGCAGCTCTTCTTGCATCATCTGTAAGCTCTCTAGCAACAAGTATTCTTAGGTGGGGGATTTTCATTAGCTGCAAAACCCTTCCAAATTCCTGATCAACAACACTTCTCCCAACAACATCTCTCCAGTTCTTACACGAAACATAAACTCTGAACTCCATGCCCTCAACATTTCTAACACCCTACACATCAACCTCGATATTACCACCCTTAGCAGGCAATAAAACATCCACATCAACCTTAAAACCAAAGTCCTCCAAAACTTTGGCAACAATACTCTCCAAAACATCTCTAGAGGGTTTGGAAAGCAGAAGCCTATTCTCAAAATCCCTTGCCTCAGCCACGGCTCTTGCTACCGGAGCTTCGAAAGCTTTTGCAGTTCGCAACTGTTGAAGAAGTTGAACAGCCTCTTGAGGAGGCTGCTCAATGAACTTAACCTCATAGTCTTGTGCCAAAATTTTCAGAACCTCTGAGTGAATAGCATGGTTATAGGTGTTAGCAGCTACAAACAGCTTAGAGTTTTGCAGAAATAGCCATAGAGCATATTTGCTTGAGTCATACTGAGGAAGACTATTTATCCACTCCAAAACAGTTTCTGAGGGGGCACCCTTAGTAACCAATAGAGCAATGCTTCCCCGAGGAATGTCGTGCAACCAAATAGATGGGGGCTTAGGCCATGGAAGCAATATTGTTACTATAGGCTTTGAACCCTCTTTTGTAAAGACACATTTATTACCTGTGCAAACACTTTTATAGCCTTGCTTAACAAAAAGCTTTGACACTTCCTGACCGAGGCTCTTAACAGCGTTTTCCTCCAAGATCTTGAGCTCCTTCACAACATCCTCATATACAAATGGGTTTGGCATGCAATTCCACAGAACGCCCTCTATGCTAGACTCCCTACACAGAATATCTCTAGGTAATCCAAAGAACGCTAAAAGATAGTTAATTTTATCATAGCAGTACTCAGAGCCATATCCACATTCTGTTACCAAATTGACCACAGATGTTTTCACATATTCCTCCTTGTCGTACATCTCCCTAAGAATACTACTCACCTGTAGCCTATTGGGGGTTTTAACATAGTCGCTAGCCTTTGCAGCTAAGGACTCAACCTCTTGAATAACATTTGGATAAATACATAAATCATAATAATTGTGTCTTCGAGATGCTGAATTATGTGAATAGCCCAGCAAATACTTAAAGAAGAATCTTCTAACATCACTTAAATCTTCTTTGAGAGCAGCTGATACAGCCTTTGTGAAATTATCGATATCTGATGACGATACACATTTGCTATTACTATAATCACTGTAAACACTAACTCCATATCCTATTCTTTTTCCCCTCCACAAAAACATTATAATACTTGAAGCTACAGCAAGAGACCTCATCTCATTGGATGGAGCGCTAGAAAGTCTCTTTCTAGCCTCCGCCAATATCACAGGAGATATGTATTTGCGATAGGTATAATCCGAAATGAAATTTCCTACCTCAACCTCCTTACCCTCTACAACGACTCTAGTATATCTATATATGCCACTAAATCTGCTTCTCACCTCTATTGCATCAGCTCTTGCAATCTCCTCACCAAAACCCTCTTTGAGCGTTAAAAAAGTGTTGGAGAAAGCCTCATCCTCAAGAGATCTGAAGAACACAAAAACGCCTATTGCATAGGGAAGACCCTTTCTAGCAACCTCATCAACAAGCTTAACTATATCATCTATAGACATTGTTGGACTACTACTCATGATGCCACCAAAAATCTCCAAAATACTCAAATTTTGTGATGAAGCTAAAAGTTTTTGACATAATATAACTATGTTAATTGTTAAAACAAGATGCAAACAGCTTTGTGGTGCTTTGCTGATTTAAGTATCAATAATAGCAATACAATATACCTTTGAGCAACATACCTCATATTCAATTCCAATGTGTAACACCTCTAAGAATATTTTGCATTTATCCCCCACCATCCACATGTGTGTCACATTACAACATATTCAGTAATTTTCATAGATAAACTCATTTGCTATGGGATAGAATTACCTGTGTTAATATCTCCACACTAATTATACTGCATTATATGTGTAGCCTGTTACCTCCTTAGCTATTATTCTTCATCTTCACTACTCTTAATATTTATGAATATGGCCTCCTCCAATTTCCCACACTTAAAGACTTTTAAATGTTATGAAGCCTATTGAAGTTTCTATGAAATTCAAAATCCTTTGGATTTATATCAATGTAAAAGCTTCGATGTAATTGTTGCGACATGTTGATGGTGATAACATATTGCTGCTATTGCTATGTAACGAAACATCTAACTTTGTCTTCATTTATCTAATGCCAGGATCTCTTCTTCAATTTCTTGAAGATGCCAAATCAAAATATCCATAAACTTGTGCCTATCTAAAATCACTAGATAGGGTTCTTTATCCATAAGCTTACTTGAAATTCTTTTCAGATATAGATCTTCAACCAACGGCTTTAGATCATTCATCTCCAAACCTAGTAAATCCAAGGTTTTTTCAAATTCAATTCTCAACTTCTCGGGCTTATCTCGATACTTGTTCTGAATCCCTATCAATTCGCTTAACGCAATTAATACACTTAATTTTTAGGAATACCACTCTCCTCAAGCTTTGCAACGCTATCTTTATACAGTGAATTGCATATAAACTTGAGAAGTTCTGTAGACGCATAAATACAGCTATCTTCACATGCCCTACCCTTAAAGTCGTAAGGTGATATTAGAACCAGTCCTGTTCTCTCCAAATCTTTCAAAGTTTTAACTCCTTCATTGTGAATCTTTGGAAGATTAAAAGCAGAAATACAGAAGTATATCAATTCGCTTGGATAAGGCAGTTCAGAAACCCTATCAATGTCTCGTATTGCTAATAAGAATCCAACATGGGCTAAAGCATCTACATAATTACGTTTTGGTGGGTATACCAGAGAGGCTCCTCTTAAACAGGCCAACGCTGTTATAAATGAAATTAATGGTTTGCTTTTTACAACATTCACAATCTCGTATCTATGTTCATTCACAAGATGTTTTTCATATGCTTTTGCAAGTGAAACTCCCTTATCAGTTAATGTAATTCCAAATACTTTACCTTCTTGATAATTTCCATGAATGCCATATTCATCATGTGCTAGACCCAATGTTACTAAAAGATTTATAACTCTTGGATCCTCAAGCATCCTTTCCACTATAGGCTTCTCCAAAGGATATGGCCAGTAAACAAATCTTGTTGGAACTTGACCCCCCATTAAATGGGCTTTGAGAAGCAGCTTTAGAGCAGGTTCCACAAATTCTTTAATCCCCAACCCCTCTAAAACATTTTCAAATTCGTCTAATGAAGATAGTGGTGGTAGAGGTGGTAGAGAAGCAAGGGCGGGAGGATAATCTAGTGGAACTTTCAAAAGCTTTCTTAACCTTGGTTCAAACCCTTCCAAATCAACTATGTAAATACCGTTGATAGTGGGAATTTCATAGGGTTTCACAACAACTATAAACTTTAGGTCTGCATTAAACTTTGAGAGTTTATCAATATCCTTAGCAAGATCCGAAGTTATGCTAACCTCAACAGCAATAGTTAAAGAATCTTTTTGACCAACTAAATCAATTCTTTCACCAGTTGGCAATCTATATTCTCTTTGAACAGAAAAGCCATAGTGTCTTAGTATTGCTTCAATTATTTCAACAACCCTACCATGAAACTCGCTCCGATGAGACAATCCTAAATCACTAGACTAAAAACTATTCGAAACAAAAATTTATCTTTTATCTCTTGAACATCAAACTATCTTCGAACATATTCTACACGTTCAATACCTTTCAAAATATCTCTCATCTCTCATTATAAAATTTTAACACAAATAGTGTTTAACTATGGACTACGATTATGATGCGTGTTACTATCTATGATTTATTTTAAGAAAGTTTTAAAGCATACCATCGTTTTACACTTCTTCACCTCCTCGGGATTTAAACATCTTCTTTGCAGTCATTAAGATACATAAACATTAATAGATTTCTGTCCAGCAATCTCCTTAATTCTTCACGAAATATGCGGCTTTCAATTCCATCTTTTGGATTCCTTTAACGATGCTGATGGGAAGATGCATATGATTAAGATTTCGCACTTTCAATTCCATTTTTTGGATTCGAAATTGTTCTTGTGTTGATTCAATACTGCATTGAAAATTTAAACTTTCAATTCCATTTAATGGATTCCGATCCTGGTTCTCTTGTTTGAGAGTCTCCATTTGTGGATTCGAAACTGTTCACTATAAAATGTGTTGAATGGGGTATAAAAGCTTTTAAGCTAATTAAGCCAAGGTGATTGCGATGATCATCAATCATCAATGATCTGATGAAACCATCAGTGCAGTGAAGCTATTGCAATGTGGATCATAGAGAGTTTTGTAAAAGAGTTGAGTAAATTGCACACATAGAGAAAATTTTTATGGTTTCATAAAAACTTTTAAAGGGTTTATATATCTTGGCAATGCCTGCATTGCATGTATGGAATGAGAGTAGAGTTGAATGGCTTAAAAATCTATTGCTTTATGTTTTGTGGATTCAGAATTCAAAAAATGGAGTTGAAAGTATATTTATGATTGAGGGTGTTTTGGTGATGTGATTGGTTTTGGTATTTGGAATAGTGGTAGCTCTTGAACATAGTTTTTTCCTAGTTTCAATGCTTCTTCTGCTTTTGCTAATTCTATTCCTAGGTATATTGCATGTGATAGTGATGATATTAATCCTCTTGACAGTATCTCATTTCTGATTGCCTTTGCTGTCTTCCCTTTTATCAGTATCTTGCCTTTTCTTCCTATGTACAAAGCTTTTATATAGCCTTCCTCATGGTCAACAGCTATTTTGAATATTCCCATTGGGTCTAGAGGGTACTGCTTCTCCTCTTCTGATGCAATAACTGTTTCTACTCCTGTTTCCTCAAGCGGTGTTTCAATGCGTTTTTTATCTTTTAGTATTAGAAGTGATATTCCAAGGTTTTTCGGGGGTGTGCCAAGGATTTTTGATAGTGTCGCCATTTGAGATGCTATCTTCGCTTCTCTTGTTGACCCCCTTGTCTTTGTGCTTGCCTCAGTTGTTAAAACAGTGCTAACACCAATTTCCTGGGCTAGTAGAACAAGCAAGGCGTTTGCACCAATGCTATCAGCATCGATAAGCTCAACAACGTTTCCAATACCCATAAACATTGGTATTTCTGGATGCAGCTCTTTGAATTTGTGGAAGGCTAGCATTGAGTTGAATGTTGAGCTTGGTGGATCTAGAATAGCATCTGCTAAAACATTTTCAATTCCTCTGCTTTTCAAATACTCAACTGTTTTTGATAGAAGCTCAACTCTTTCACTAACCTTCTCCGGTATTGAGTTTGTCGATGGATTTCTGGGTATAGCAACAACAGCTATGTCTTTAACACTTCTCTCAACCTTGTCTATGTTACCTAGATGAATATTTATAACCATGTCGCATTCAGCTTCAACACCTTTAACAATCTCACTCGGAATCTCAGTATCTATCGCTATAGGCACATCAAATTCTCTCTTCAAAAACCTCACAACTCTATAGACATCATCTGGTCTTGGATTCAAAGCCTCAAAACCAAGGCTAATACCATCAGCACCACTTTCAACCAGATAGGAAACCCTTTTGTACAAGTCATTGTTTTGAAGCTCGTGAGCAAATGGAATCTCAGAAAAAACTCTTATTGGCGGTGGGCTTATCGGTATACACAACTTTCCAACGTAAATACATTGCCCAATGCTTTTCTCAAGATCATTCAAAAGCTTCGCATTTCTCTCAACAAGCATATTCTGAATAACATCATCTGCAGGAATCTCACTAGACAACATGCTTAAATCATCTAGCTTCAGAAGCTCAGACAAATCAACAGCGTTTACACATCCCTTAACAGCTTTCACACCAATGGCATTCTCAATAACTTTTGCAGAGCCCTTTGCAAGTCCGGGTATCAAAATATAGTCATACATGTCTTTTCCTATGCTTCTAGCCCTAAGCAAATTAGCTATGTACTCAGTTGTCATAAAAGCAGCAACATCTATTGGTGCAACAAAAACTTCAACAAAATGCTTTGTTTTACTAGCTTCAACAGCTTTTCTAACAATTGGCTCAGCCAATCTCCCAGTAACAACAAGTATTCTAGCCACGATGCTCACACAAACTTTTTTCTTCTACAGTTTTTGGGAAAGAGAAACATATATTCTTATTGAATTCAATTCCTTTTGGCAAAGCATCAACATATAGCTATTTAGCTTCCTTCTCATCAACTTCGCCAATATCCTCTATATAGGCTAGGCTATAGTCAAGCTCTGGAACATACCTTAAACGAGCCTTCACATAGGCTTTGCCATATCTAACAACAACACTTATGTCCATGTTTCTAGATCTAAGAGTTGAATATTTATAGGGGTTGTAGTCTTTTGGAATATCAATGCTTATTCTAACCCTTGCCTCACTTTTAAATGGCTGAGACAAAATAGCATACTCAATAACTTTTTCTAGAAGCCTTGCCTCTTCCTCAAACCTTATTGGAATTCCCGAAAACTGGTGAATAGCCATGCCAATTGCTATTCCAGCTTCAAAAGCAGCTCTCTCCCTATCGCTAACCCTAGGCGAAAAATACTTTGCAGCAACATCACTTTTCTCCACGAAAATCCCCAGCCACAAAATCGCTTTGCCTCTATTTAAACCTGCTTATAGCTTTCTTTCATATGCAAATGATTTATAAGCCGATTTACGCTTTGCATAAAAAGGTGAGGATACTGACTCTTGGTATGCGCCAAATTCCTGATGTTCAGCAAGAGCAGCCGAGAATGCCAATACCAATAGATAGAGTATGTGTGAAGAATCTCTACAGAAGAATTTGCTTGAAGAGCTCCCAAAGTGGAAGAGTTTGCCTAGACTCAAAAATTACTGCATGCATTGATTTACCAGCTAATCAGCGTGGAATACATGTTTCAAGATCTGCAGAATCTGTTGTAGAGTCCTTTGCCGATATAGAGTACAGGGATTTTGCAAAGGTTGAAAATGCTTTGGAGAATCTTGTTAATGTTTTGCTCAATAGACATGGATATGCTCTAAGAGCAATGGCAAAACTGGAAACTGTTTATCTTCTTGATTATCGCGATGAGTATGTTGGGATAGAGGATTTGATACCCATAAAAATATTGATAACAGTTAAGAAGAGTAGAGGTGGTGAAGCAGAGTTCAAAATTGGTGTTGGGTTAGAGGGTATGACCGTTTGTCCTTGTGCACAACAGGTTTTTTCACACATGGAGAATATTCAAAGTGTTTATGTTCCATCCCATAGCCAAAGAGCAAAAATGCTTATTGTTGTTACATCAAATAGAAACACAGTTGATATAAGAGACGTTGCAGTTGCTGGATTAAAAGCATTTTCAGCACCACTCTTCACAATTTTGAAGCGTGTTAATGAGTATAGACTTGTTAAAAAAGCTTTTGAATCACCAAAATTTGTTGAGGATGTTGTTCGCCAAGCCATATACAACATCTACTCTATAATTAAAGACAAAGTCGATGACAATACAAGAATAACTGTAAAAGTTGAAAGCTTTGAAAGCATACATCCATATGATCTATGTGCAGAAGCTAGCTACACAGTAAATGAGTTGAAAAAGCTTTTAGAACCAAACTCGTAGCAACAACTATATGCAAAATCTTGAGGAAGCTACCAAGCTGTTTCCACATGATCAATACAGTTGCTGATCTGCTTATAAATTTTTAAAAGTGTAAACCTAGAAACATTTTTTGATGTAAATCAAAAGCTGTTGGGTCCTGCCCCCCTCTGACTTGTGATGAAGCCCCTACCCATGTTCTCAACTTGCTACTCGAATACTAGCGAAGCTCCTCTGTTTCTAGCTGCAACAACATTATATGTGATTGTGTATCCCCTTGCTGTAGCATCGCTAGCAACTTTGGATGCTATTTCAACAGCTTTTGAATAATCTTCAACAATGCCATATACTGTTGGTCCCCAGCTGCTTTGCCCCACACCCTTAGCTCCGTATTTGAGCATTGCGTTGACTATGTGCTCTGATTCTTCACAGCAGAAAACGCCTCCTTGGTACTTGGAGAAGTACTCGCCAACAACAATCTGTAGCTTTGTTAATGCTTTTCCAAATGTGTTGATATCGTTGCTCATTATAGAGGGTATTATGTGAAGCAAAACAAGTTTGTATAATTCAAACTGAATATCTTTTGGAAGAGGCTGTGGATAGTCCATAGCTTTTCTCTCGCTTTTCTCATCAAACCCCCTTCTACCTTTTGGAATAAACACAATTATGCTCCAATTTCTTGGAAAGTCGCATCTGAATATGGGCTTTGGCAAATCTAGTACAGAAGCTGGTTTTTCCACAGGTCCTTCCCCAACTCTTCTACCAGAGTCAACAATAAATCCACCCAATTTGAATGTTGCCATACCTATTCCAGAGTCTCTTCCTCTACCAAGAAGAACAGCTAGCTCCTCAACACCGTAGCCAAATCCAAACAGCTTCGAAACAGCATAGCCAATGCTAAGCATTGTTTGTGTTGTTGAGCCAAGTCCAACATGTCTAGGTATAGCCTCTAAAATTTCAACAAAAACATTTTTTATACCAAGTCTAGACAGCACATGGCTTATGGCATCAGAAACATCAACACTTGTTCTATTCACAACCCTAGGCTCATCAGATTTACACACCCTTGCAACAATTTTTGGTTTTTCAATAGCTAGGCCAAGACCGCCATAGGCTACACCATCTGTGAAAAAGTTGTAGAATCCTAGGTGAAGCCTAGCTGAAGACTCAACAAAAACACAGTTGATTTGATTATTCATAACTTCTCAAAACAGGTTCTTGAGATAAAACTTAATATGTTTTATAGTGCTTAGCTGATTTTGCAGAAATTCAAAGGGTTTTTGCCTTGGCCGTTGCATGGTGTTTAACTGGTGGTGGAGCCTATTTGAGGGAGGTTGTTGACTACATGGTTAAAATAAAGAGGGAAACAAATGCCAAGGTAACTGTGTTCTTTACTAAGTGGGGTTATGAGGTTGCTAGAATTTTTGGTGTTTTGCAAAAGATTAGACTTGTTGCTGGTGGTGGATACTATGAGGAGATTCTTGTTGGTGATGAGGGCATGTACTACATTGGAAGATTGAATAGAAGAAGATATAGTGTTGTTGTTATAGCTCCTGCAACAAGCAACACAATTGCTAAGATTGTTCATGGTATTGCGGATTCTGTTGCTTCTGCAATTTTTAGTCAAGCAGTTAAGAGTGGAGTGCCTGTTGTGGTTCTTCCCACGGATATGCCAAATGAGAAGGGGGTTGTTGTAACTGAAACACCATGCTACATCGACAGAAATATTTGTTTGTATACTAAATGTGGTAGGTGTAGTGCTCAGGAGGCTTGCTCTGTAAAAGCTATAAAGATTGTTGATGGCTTACCAAGAATAGATCTAGGTGTTTGTATTGGCTGTGGGGTTTGTGTTCATAGCTGTATTTATGGAGCTGTTAAGTGTTGGGAGAAGGTGGAGCTGAGACCAAGGGAAACTGATTTGAGGAATATAGAGCTTTTGAAGAAAATTGAAAAAACATATGTTGTTTCATCACCTGAGCAACTATACAAAACTGTTAAGAGAATTGTTTTTGGTGGTGACTAGCTATTTGCATAGCCTTGGGTTTTTAACAAGCTCCTTATACCTCTTAACCAAATTGTTTTTGAATTCCTCAGCTCTTGGATGAGCAACATAATCTGCAACAGTTCCACAAGCCTTGTCTATGCCCATGTGCTTAACAAGTTTTGAGAAATAGCCACCAGCAAGACCTTCACCAATAGCTGCATAGCCTTGCCCAGCCTCTTTGCTTATAGAAGCTCCTTCTAGCATTCCACAAGGCCTTATCTCCATATCTGGTAGATACTCCCTCAAAAGCTTCACAACCAAAGGCACTTTACTGTGTCTACCAGTTAAAACAATTGTTTCAACTTTCTTTGGATTCTTGAAAACTGTTTTCACTTTTGCAATGTCTTTGGCAATGCCCTCAACAAATGATGTGAATAGTGATGCTAAAGGCTCTTCAGAATTCTCATAGGCTTTAACAAAAATGTTTAGGTCATAGGCTTTGGCAAAGTGGAATATACCTCCATAGAACACATCCCATCTTTCCCACTTACCAGCATGAGCAACAATCTCGAGATCGAGAGAACCAGCTGTTAGTGTTCCTATAGATGCTGTTGTTCCACCAACAGCATCAACTATTTCACCATTTTCAACAGCTATAGCAGCGTTGTATCCATAGCCAAGCTCAGCAACAATTATATTCACATCGCTATAGTCAATGCCTTTGTCCTTAGCAAATGTGTGTATAGCTATGAATGTTGCTGCAAGCTTGTCTGCAGTACCCATATCAATTTTATTCAATTTTCTGTAAAATGGAATTGTTGGTAGCAAAACAATTGATGGTATGAAGAAAACTCTTGAACCGTAGCTACCAACAATATGCTTGGCCAGTTTAGCCATAGCAACATATACCTGAGCACCTATCTCGCCAAGCTCAAAACCCCTCCTTATATCCTCTTCACTGCTAAGCAAAAGAATTTCTATAGTGAATTTCTCAGCATCGAAAACCTCATCCCCTCTTGTAACAGGTACTCCATAGCCAGATGGTGCAACAACATAATCTGCACCAACCTCGTTAACAGCATCAATAAGAAGCTCTGGTTTCTTAACAAGCTCCACAGTATCAATACTCTTCTCATAAACAACCCTCGAACCCTCAACACAAACAACATCAAAGCTCTTGGTGCCAGGATCTATACCAACAACTCTCTTAGCCTCAAACACCATTCTCAACACCAATCACATATCTAAACACAGAAGATAAAAATTTAGCTAACATAGCTTTGAGCATGCACAACAACATCATCTATAATCTCTCTATAGACCTTGTTCAAACTACTTCTATACACAACATCTCTTAGCATCAGTATCCTATTCAAATACTCTCTTCTCCTACTCTCATCAGCAAAAACCATTTTAGTATACCACACAAGAGCCTCTATAATAGCTGCAGAAGCTCTTGTGAAAACCCTTGGAATCCTCCTATAAATACCTATTTTAATAGGCTTTAGAAAAACCTCAACAAATTCATCACTAACAATAGAATTAGCGACAACAGTTTCGATGGAGGCGTCGCAAAAGCTTTTAAAACACTCTAAATTCTCGAAGCACTTAAGCACCTCACTTTTATTGAGTACTGCATTGTAGAATAGCACAGGGTTTGAGGATATGCAGACAATGCATTGAATATTCTCAGCTTTTTCACTACTCCTCAAAACCTCATACATTTTAGATCCTTTGAATACTCTGCTATACAAAAAACCGTTTCTAAACCTCAGACCCAGCGCCATGACATGTTTATTACTGTTCCACAGAAAAAGTGCTACAGTCTCAGCATATGTGTTTTCCGAGAAACCAAGCTCGAGAAGAGCTGAGTTAATGTTGCTTTCCAAAGCCATTTTTCAACACCAATCTCATTTAGTTAAGCAAATGAATCTAAACTAATAATCTTAGCTACATTATCTAGTTTTTTGAAAGCGTATGGAGGGCTTCATATCTGTTTTTAGAAGCTTTGCTGATTGGTGGAGTGTTTACCTGGAGATAGTTGATTTGCTTGGTATAGACCGTGGAGCTGATTCTATGGCTACTCGCATAGCCCATAGCTATGTTTATTCAGCTAAGCCTCCAACCGATTTTCTAAGGTCTTTGATTATTGGGAAAAGCGTTGTTGTTTTTGGTGCTGGGCCTAGTCTTGAGAGTCACATTGATTTTGTTGAGAAGAGTTTTGAGTGGAGAAACTCTATATTCATAGCTGCTGATGGTGCTACAAAAGCTCTTGTTGAGGTTGGTCTATATCCACATGTGATAGCAACTGATCTTGATGGTGATTTGAACTACATAAAACTTGCTGTTGAAAAAGGCTCTTTAGCTATTATTCATGCTCATGGCGATAACATACCTGTTTTCACAGATTTTATTAAGTGGATTTCTAGAAGCGGTAGAGCTTTCCTGGTTACAACACAGGTTGAGCCAATCTACCCAGTTCTAAATTTTGGTGGGTTCACCGATGGGGATAGGGCACTTGCAATAGCACTTGCATTCAAACCGCAAAAGGTTTTGTTAGCTGGTATGGACTTTGGAAATGTTGTTGGAAAATATTCAAAGCCTTGGCTAAAAAACCATTTGCAAGCCTCTGAAAGGAAGAGAGCTAAGCTGGAAATAGCATATAGAATAACATCTATGCTTTCATGCCTAGTCACAACACCAATCTACACACTATCAAGTGTTGTGCCACAGTGTGCTCTAACTTTCAACACTATTTAGCATTTGAAATTATTTAGATTCTTGTTATTGAACCTCCTTTGCTTATTGCATAGAGAGCTATTGTCGATGCCACTATATCTGCTGTGGAACCTGGGTTTACACCCATTTCACCAAGCTTTTTATCAAATTCAATTAAAATGCTTTCGCATTGCTTCTCATCCTTTTGGCAAGTCTCTAAAACCTTTGAAGCTGTTTCTGAAACCATTTTAGCTATTTCAAGTCCCTGTTTCCTTATAACGAGAGTGTCTAGCTCGTTTGACAATTGATAGAGGTATGTTTCAATAACTGCTCTATTCCAGTTTCCATGGAGCTTGATTCTCTCCTTGAGAAACACCATGTTTCTTCTAGATCTTGGATAACCCTCAACAACTTCTCTAGCCACAACATCTTTTTCAGCACTGTGAACAAGAATTTTCCACAGCGTGTACCCTCCTCTTCTAAGCTTCTTAGAGTATTCAACATCCCAAACATTTGGAAACTCATCAGTGTAATCCTCTTTTCTAATGTAGCTTGGAGTAACAAGCCTAATCGCGTTGTAGAAATGTATAGAGTCTTGAACAGTTGAATACTTTTGCAAAAATGCTTTGGCGTTTAAGCATATAGAATCTATGTTTGTTGAGCTTTCAAAACAAAGCACATAGCCACTTGCAACAGCTATTGGAAGTAACAAAAGTGATGAGCCAAGACATGTGTTGCCACCACCAGAAACAATCTTATAGTCTCTCACCATACCCTCTATAAGATCCCCAACAAAAACAGAGACTTTGCTTGGTTTCTTCAAAGCCATTCTACACCCTCTTCTAACAGCTCTAAAAACATAGTACTCACCAACAACACTTGTTACTAGAAAATCCTCGAATTTTGTATCGCTAAAATCCCTTAGCCTATGAACATTTCCAGGCTTGGGATAAGCAGCAACCTCAAGTGGAATAGCAGAAGCTATTAGATATGACAATAGTCTGAGTTTCTCCATATCCTTAGCAACACCTCAAAAGCAAATACTTTCAAAAATAGTTTGCTTGTTACACGCAATTTATTTTGCTATGAAAAACCCTATTTCAAGAAACAGGTTTTTGATAAATATGTATTTGCTATAAACTCTTAGCCACACCACAATCTTATAGCTTTGTTGAACAATTCTAGTAATTGTGATTTCGATGAATTATCAACAACTCTATGTTACAATAGCTTAAATAGCAGGAGATGAGACAATAATGTGTTTTGATATTCATATGAGTAGTGATTTAGCTAAAAAACTTTCGTTTGTGAATTTTGGAAATATTTGCAAGGATTGTAAAGTGAATTGCTGTAGAAGATTCTATGCAGTGTTGCTGCCAGAGGAAGAAGAGAGTTTCAAGGGTGTTGCATTTGAGGTTAGTACACCACTTGGCAGTGTAAAAGCTATTGGCTCTAGAAATGGAGCTCCATGTCCATTTCTAGATGAGAAAGGATTTTGCAAAGTCTATAGCCAAAGAGCATTTGATTGCAGGTTATGGCCTTTGCTACTCTACTACGATTTCAACACAGGTGAAAAGGTTTTGTATCTCGATTTGGAGTGTCCAGCAGCTGAAAAGGGTTTGATAAGCAAAGAGTTTATCGATAAGGTTTTGCAGATTTTGAAGAGTAGTAGAATAGATGTGGAGTGGCTTAAAAAATACACCTTGGCTCCATGGCCAAACAGGTTAAAGGAGATTGCAAGATTTAAGTAATCTGCATGTTTATGCAGTGAACTCTTCCATGCATTGAATAGCTCCTAACAAACTTTTGTATAAAATTAGTAACAACAGGATCTTTGCATAGAGATGCGATAGTGTATAGATGATAGGCTATATCCTCACAAGATATGTTACTCTTCAAAATCTTTTCAACATTATCATATCTAACAGTAGCCCAGTGCCAAAAGCCATTACTTTGAAACATGTTCAATGGACTTGGAAAACCATCTCCAAAACCATAAATTTCAACAGTATTTGATGATAGAAACCTTATTTGCACACCATGACTTCTCTTACTATCGAGAAACTCTACAAAGTTAATAACAAAACCTTTTTCATGTTTCTTAATAGAGATAAGATGTTGAGGCATGTCCGGATCAAATAAATATTTGCTTAAAAGGTGTATTACTTTTGCGTATATATAAGAACTTTATAAATTTTATGAAAACAAACTATGTTTTGTTAAACAAGTTCACAAGTTCTCTAATCACCTTATCAGCAAATCACTTAACTATAAAATCAAAAAGCTTCTTCACCTGTCTCAGCTTGGGATATATAACACCAACTCTAATCAGCATTGCCAAGAATCTTAGTTTGTAGGAATACTCAACAAGATCCTTTCTATTGCTCTCATAACCCTCCTTCTCAATTAAATCAGCAATTTTCTTCATCTCCTCAACATCTGCCATGGTATAGTCATTCAAGTCTTTATCAAGAAGCTGAACAAGTTTTTCACAAACCTCTTTAGTATAGTACTTTGAGCTAGTTGAAGGCAGAAAAGCTTTAACAGCATTTCTAATACTGAGAATCTCAGTTGATGTTAAAACATTTTTAGCTTCAAGCAGAGATAGAAGCAGCTCTGTAAATACTTTAAAGGCGTTCTCCAATCTATTCAATCTATCAATTATTTGCTTAAATCTTGAATCTATCTCTGAAAACTTTTTGCTAAGCCAATAAGCTAAGGCGGCAACAGATACAAGTATAGATGCTATGATATTAAAACATCTATACTCATCTAATAGACCCTACAAATTTTAGAGGCTATTCTCAACAAATTTTTGCTGTATCTACATTTACAAATGTTGCTAATGTAACTGGTTTATTTGTTAAAGCAATGCTTTTAGGATGTGCCAATTCTTCTTACTTTAACTTTTGTAGAGTTTAGAACTGATCCACCAAAACTATCAACACCATCATCAAGAAGAACATTAACTCTTTTGCCATCAACTGTTTTTGCCTGTCTTGGTGTCCATAAAACACCTTTGCTTAAGCCATGGTCTATTACAGCTTTTAGCACAGCAGAGTTTTTCTCGTTATATACCTCAACCAAATCACCTGTTTTTATCCCCAGCTTCTCCGCATCTTCTAAGCTAATGTGAAGCTCTCCTGGAATTGGGCCATAAACCTCTTCGAATTGGGTATGTGTGTAAAGTATATGTGCTGAGGATATGAGTATGAACTCTTCATCCTCAGCAAAATCTCCTTTTGGTGGTGTTGGCAAAGGTGGTAAACCCATTTTCTCCGCTGTTGTACTATAAAATTCTATTCTTTTTGTTGGTGTTTGATACTCATCTCTAGGCTTTGGCTTTAGCTCTACAAAACCATTTTCCATAAGCTTTCTAAGAATCTCCTCACCAAAAGCCATTTCAAATACTTTGTATGGATCTAGGCAAATCTCTTGGTAGAAGCTTGGAGCTATTCTCTTAGCTATTTCACACATTAGCTGGTATTCCCCTAAAGACTCTCCCAAAGGCTCTATAACAGGCTTATTCAAATAGACAATGTTGTGGCTATAGCTGAAGACAACATCTAGTTTTTCAAAAAATGTTGGTGCAGGCAAAACAAGATCCGCAACCTTTGCAGTATCACTCCAGTGCGTATCGTGAACAACAACAAAAACATCATCTCTCTTAAAACCTTCGACAATCTTGCTTGCATTAGGCAAAGTAGCTGCGGGGTTGTGGACATTGATGTAAACAAATTTGTAGTTTCCATTGAATATCTCCTTACCTACCCTCTCCATACTCACAACCTTTCTAGGTCTCCACATGCTGCTTCCATCAACAAGCGACAAGTTTATTGGAAGACCATCGGTGTTGGAATAGTAAAATCCTCTGTGAATTCCTAACAAAGCTGGTATAACTGCTATGGATCTAACTATTTCACCACCACCATACCTTCTCTGAACACCATAACCAATGAATATGGCAAAAGGCTTGCAACTAACAAGAATTTCTGCAAACCTAGCTATTTCCTCTCTCGACACACCAGTAACTTTTTCAATAATATCCATACTGTAGTTCTCTAAATGCTTCACAAATTCTTCAAAGCCATAGACATACCTGTTGATAAAGTCTCTATCCACGTAATTGTGCTCAACAAGATATTTAGCAACGCCCAAAGCCAAATAGCCATCAGAACCAGGTCTAACCCTAATGAAGTGAGTACTTTGCTTAGCTGTTTCAGATAATCTAATATCAACTGTTATTATCTTCCCCCCTCTGCTCCTAACATTCAAAATTTTTCTCCACAAATGAATAGCGCTAACAGCTGGGTTAGATCCCCACACAACAACAGCATTCAAATTATCAATTTCATTGGGAAAGATGCCGTAGGCAGATCCATAGATAAGCTCAAGTGCTTGCTGCCCGCTAGAAGCACATATGCTTCTATCTGTTTGGGTAACGCCGAGAAAGTACCAAAGCCTTCTACTAGCATATCTAGATAGCAAACCTCTGTTACCAGCATACTCAAGAAAAATAGCTTTTTCCACACCATGAGAATCAATAACATCTTTAAGCTTTGAAACAAGAATATCCAAAGCCTCATCCCAGTTAATTCTCTTGAAAAATCCATTCCCTGTGTTAAGCATTGGATAGAGAACTCTATTAGAAGAATAAACCCTTTTTGCATCACCAGCAGCTCTGGGACATAAAATGCTCTGGGTATAGATATCATCATTAGGCAAAACCTTTACAATTCTACCACCATCAACATAAACCCTTAGACCACAGGTATCGTAACAGTCCCTGGGACAGCCGATTAGGAACATGGTAAAGCACCTAGCAATACATGTAGCTATGCCAAGTTTAACTAGAAAAGCTTTGCTTTTTAACAATTTAGTAGTTGAATCACTACTGTGAAAAACGTTTTTAGTTTTTGTAAAGTGTTGGAAATTGTGAATAGGTGTTGGGCTGCGATTTGGCATAGCAGCTCTTGTTTTTATGTGGTGAGAAACGCTTTGAGGGAATATCTTGTTACTGTGTCTGGCGAGGTTGTGTTGAAGTCTAGTAGGACAAGACCAAGATTTTTCAATGCCTTGGCTAGAAGTATTCGCGATGCTGTTTCGAGATCTGGTGGCAAGGTAGTTGATTTGAGTGTTGTTGAGGCTAAGATTTATCTTGTTACAGATGTTGATGTCTCTAACACCGTTTCAAAGGTTTTTGGTGTTCATAGAGTTGGCGAGGTTTTGAGCTATACATTCAATGATTTAAGTGATTTGGTTAAGTGGATTGCTGAAAACGCCAAGAGCTTTGTTGTTGGTAAAAGATTTGCTGTTAGAGTTAAGAGAAGCGGTAGTCACAACTTCACATCACTTGATGTTGCTAGAGAAGCTGGTGCTCTTTTAAAGCCTTTCTCATCTGGTGTTGATCTCAATAATCCAGAGGTTGTTGTTGAGGTTGAGGTTAGGGGTCAGAAAGCATTTCTATACAAAAACTCTGTTAAGGGTCCTGGAGGGTTTCCAGTTGGTGTTGAGGGAAAGGCTCTTGTCATGTTCTCAGGTGGTTTTGATTCTCCTATTGCTGCTTGGTATGCTGCTAAAAGAGGTGTTGAAATAGATTTTCTACACTTCATTCTAGGACCTCTTCAATCAACTTACTACGCCTTCAACGTTGCTAAAAAGCTTTCATATGATTGGCTCTATGGCTACAGCCCAAAGTTTATAGCAATAGACTTTAGAGATGTTGTGAAGGAGATTGTAAAAAATGTTGAGTGGAGCTATAGACAAGTTGCTTTAAGAACGCTTATGTACATAGCAGCTCAGAAAATTGCTAGTGAGCTTGGCTACAACGCTATTGTTACTGGAGAATCTCTTGGGCAAGCATCAAGCCAAACACTGAAAAACTTAGAGGCTATAGAAAGCTATTTGAAGCCTTCAAAACCTATTCTAAGACCATTGATAGGATTTGACAAGGAGGAGATAATAGATTTTTCAAAGAAGCTTGGACTCTACGAGCTTTCAGCAAAAGTTGTTGAGGCATGTGCAATAGCCCCAACAAAAGTTGTTACAGCATCAACACTAGAAAACCTTTCCGAGAAGCTGAAAAGTCTTGATCTGTCCATTGTTGACAAAGCTTTGAATAGTAGAATAGTTGTTAATGTGCTAAAGGCAAATCCAGAGAGTGTAATACCTGAAACAGATATTGAAATAGATTTCATACCAAGCAACGCTATTGTTATAGATGCTAGAAGCAGTGAAAAAGTTTTTGAAGAGCCAATAGCAAATGCTATTCCACTTAGCAAAGCAGACTTCTCCAACATGCCTATGGACAAGCCCATAGTTATTGTATGTGAAACTGGTGCTCTAAGCTATGTTATTGCTAAGGAGCTTAGGGAAAAGGGTTTAAAAGCCTATAGCCTAAGGGGTGGGGCAAAAACATGCAGAATTTATGCAGAAAAGTCTTCGGCTATGCAATGATTTTCCACGTCTTGGTTTTTCTACTTCTAACAACAGTTATCGAAGCACCTGTTATTTTTGGATGTGTAACATATTTTTCAATGCTATAACCTCTTTCCTTAAGCTCTTCAGCAACAATATTTGAGATTTTAACACATTTTCTATAGCTGTACTCGTATAATCCATATACCATTGGCCCCCAAACACTTTTCCCAACACTCTTCAAACCATATTTACTCAGCAAATTGATTACATGATCTGTTTCCTCACAGTTTATAGAAACATCGAAAAACTTTTCAAAAGCATCTACAACAAGCTTTTGAAATTTCTGCAAACCAGCTGCAAAAACATTGAAGTCCTTTTTTGCAATAGCTGGTAGTATGTAGTGTAAAACTGTTTTGTAAAGCTCAATCTGAACATCTTTTGGTATTTGCCTTGGGTCCTCCAAAACCTTTTCAGAGTACTCCCCCAATCCACAGTTCTTCGCATTTTTAACTATGAAGATGTTGAATATCCACCCTCTTGGCACTCTCTGTCTGTATATCGCATATGGAATATCGTCAACAGTTGAAGGAGGAGGCACAAAACCATTTTGGGAAACAACTCTTCCAGAATCGATTATGAATCCTCCAAGCTCGAAAGAAGCTACACCAATTCCTGAGAACCTTCCCCTACCAACTCTATAGGCAACCTGTCTAACATCGAGTCCAAGGTCATAGAGAAGAGATATTGCATAGCCAAGTGATAGTGCTAGCTGTGTTGTTAAGCCAAGTCCAACATGTCTAGTATAGACATCAACAATTTCTATAATAACATCCCTAATCCCAAGACCCTCAACAACCTTATTTACAACATCAGAAACATCAATGTTTGTCTTATTCTCTACTTTAAACTCATAAGATTTATAAACTCTAACAATAACTTTTGGATTATCAATAGCTATCCCAGCCCCACCCCATGCAACATTATCAGATAAGAAGTTGTAAAAGCCAAAGTGAAGCCTAGCTGAAGAAGCCACTGTAACACTTTCAACCTCTCTCTCACTCATAGCATCTCCCAATATATAGATACAATATGTAGTGTTACTAAAAACTTATAGTTAATATAGATGGTAGAAAAGAAATTCCTGTGATGACGACATGATGCAGACAACTCATTGGTTAACTAAATCAGTTGAAATATCAAGAAAAGTGTTATCGGTGCTAGTACTTGCAGCCATATATGCTGCTCTTGTCATAGGTCTTCAACCAATTAGCTTTGGACCAATACAGTTTCGAGTAGCAGATATTTTATCGCCTATAACATATGTTACTGGCCTTGAAGGTGTTGCTGGTCTAACACTAGGCACTTTAATAGGAAATATTGTATCGCCTTATGGCGTATTAGACATGGTTATAGGAACTCTATGCACCTTTACTTATAGTATTGTAAACTGGTTGCTTGGAAAGCTAGTTGGCTATAGAAAAAAGTTATTACCTATAATAGCGGTTTTAGATGCTACTATTGTTGGATTTGACATAGGATTTATTTTGCTTGGTTTGATATTCCGAGCTGGTAACCCCCTACAGCTGTTTATACTAGTGTTTACAGGAAATGTTGTAGCTACAATGATAGGTGCTCTTTTGCTTGTTCCAAGGGTTAGAAAGTATTTTTCTCAAAACTTATAACAAGGTGTTTAAGTAAATTCAAGACACTTTAGTTAAAGATTATCAACTTTTAAGCTAGTGACAGGCAATGGTTTTTGCAGTGTGATAAGACATTGATTATTGAAACAAGAAATCTTAGTGTTTTCTTTGGAAACAAGGTGGTGCTTAGAAACATTACAACAAGTTTCGGTAGTGGTGTTCACATTGTTTTGGGTAGAAATGGTGCTGGAAAAACAACTTTTTTGAGGGCGTTGGCAAATCTTGTTAAGTTTGATGGTGATGTTCTTGTTGGTGGGAGGAGTATTAAAAGTTTTAGCAGAAAAGAGATTGCTAAGCTTATTGGCTATTGCTGGCAAAACCCATACTACGGCTTTATAGAGGTAACTGTTGAGGATGAGATAAAGGCTATAACGAGGATACTTGGTGTTGATGGTAACTGGGAAGTTGTTGAGTTGCTTGTTCCAAAAGAGCTTATGGGTAGAGACCCATCAACTTTGAGTGGTGGTGAGGCGAAGAGAGTTTCAATGGCCTCTATTCTAGTGGCTGACCAGCCGATATGGCTTCTCGACGAGCCATTTACATATCTGGACAGAGATGGTGTTGAGGCAATTATTAAGCTTGTTAACTATGGGAGGAGAAGAGGAAAAACAATTATTGTAACTCTTCACGAAATCTTCTATGCAAGTCTCCTCAAACCCGATACATACACAATCATAGATGGTGGAATAGTGAAATTCAGTGGTAAGTGGAATAGTCTAAGCGATGATGAGCTTATTGAATCAGGTCTTGTTCCAAGGGGTGTTATATGTGATAGTGTCTGTGGTTCAAGAGGTTTTGGAGTACAGGTTTAGAGCTTCGAAATATCTGCTTTCAAAACAGTTTCTATTTGCAAAAGCAGCTCTCTTCATAGCTTCAATAGCTATTCCATTGACAACAAAATTGATAGTGTCAACAGCTTTCGCAGCTTGTCTTGTAATACTCGTAGCTGTTCTGGGCTTGAGGAAAACAGCTTTGTACATAGCATCATCAGCCATGTTTCTGTACTTAACAATGGTTGCAATAGCTTTTTTGCTTGGTGGAAGCATAGAGAGTGTTACCAAGGCAACAATACTAGCAGCTTCATCACTATCATCAATATTGTTGATCGCTTCTACGACAAACCCCTCGATGCTTAGAAAATGGACATTGCCATACCTGTTTTTAGTAATATTTATGAACACATTGAGAGAAGTCATAGATATTTCAACTGCTTACAGAGCTAAGGGAGCTGGAGAGCTGAGATACATTCTTCATGTGGTTATAGCCTCAATGACTTTGGCAATAGCAAAAACAAATGCATTGGCCGATTCTCTCAAAGCAAGAGGAATTGAGGTTAAGTAACACATTGTCAGTTGATTCAAAAGAGATTTGAAACCTAGCTAACATACTCATATACTAGATCCACAGTTTCTTGAAATTCCTTCGATCTTCTATCCCTTGGTCTTCTAAGCTTAACCTCAACTATTTTAGATATTCTTGCTGGTCTGGGGGTTAAAATAACTATTTTATCAGCCATTAGAACAGCTTCCTCAACGTTGTGAGTAACCATGACAATGCCCCTAACTGTTGTGACTCCAGAAAGCCACAAATCCAATATTTCTGCTCTCAAAGCCTCAGCTGTTAACGGGTCTAGTTGTGAAAATGGCTCGTCCATTAAAAGAATTGTTGGTTCAACAACAAGAGCTCTAGCAATGTTCACTCTTTGTCTCATTCCACCGCTTAGCTCATGTGGATAGAAATCCTCGAATCCATGCAAACCAACTAGGGATAGATACTTCAAAGCCTTTTCCCTAGCAACCCTCTTATCAACTCCTTTCGCAATTAGTGGCAATGCAACATTGTCTATTACTGTTAGCCATGGTAAAAGCGTTGGGGATTGAAAAACAAATCCATATGTTACACTACCATGGTATTTCACCTCACCCTCATCAACTTTCTCAACACCTGCTATAATTCTAAGCAGTGTTGATTTTCCACATCCAGATGGGCCTAGAATAGCTATGAACTCTTCGCCAATATCAAGAGAAATCCCATCTAACACTCTTAGAACCTTGCCTTTTTCGCCAAAGCTTTTAACAATATTTATAAGACTTACAAGAGTTGCCATGACTACTCAACCAAAAAAGATTTTTCAACTTGTTTAAGTATTCTAGACCATACAACCTTGTTTAAAACAGCTATCGCTAAAGACCATAGCAAAACAGTGTAGAGAACAAGATCAAATCTTCCCTCATCCGCATATTTGCTTAGCATTGAGCCAACACCACCAAGATCAACAACACCAGTTGCACTAGCAAAGTACTCTGCAACTATTGTAGCATTCCATGCACCACCCCACGCACTTAAAGCACCTGATGCTATTGAAGGCATTAGAGATGGTATTAATATGTATCTAAAGTAGTTAAACCCTTTAACACCATATATCTTGGCAAGATCGAGAATTTCGCTACGAATCTTTGGAACACCAAATAGAATTACACTAAAAAATTCATACCATAGAGACCCCTGAAGAAATACTATGAAAGATACAACCCAGGGCAAAGTGCTTATTAGTGGTGATAGAAGAGGCCACCAAATTATTGCTGGTATAGAAGCCAGAAACTCACCTGCAATGGCTATTGCTGGTCCCCACCTCCTAACTAGTGCAAGATAGGCAATGCCAATTGTTAAAACAAAGGAAAGCAAAACTATTAGTGAAACCCTGGCAAGAGACAATAAAAAGTTGTACACAAAATTGAGTATAGGGAAATAATCTATTTGAATACTTACAAACATGTTCAAGTGCATTAGCATTGCTGTTAACGTAAATACCAAGACAATTGCAGAATGCACACCAATTTTTCTCGATTCAAGCTTTATTCCAAGCCATGTTAGAAAGCTCCAAATGGATGAAACAAGTTTGTAGATGTAGTAAAAGGGTTTGCTATATGCTGGCAGTAGATATTGTTGAGAAGCAAAGTTTGTTGCTGGATTGAATATCAAAATATAGGAGATTATTATGATTATGAAAAGAGCTGATAGGGTTATGTAAAACTCAACTGTTTTTCCACTGCTGTAGAAATCCATTATCAAAGAACCAATACCAAAAAGCTTGTACTCCTCGGAACCAGTGGCTATAACCTCTGCAGATGTTAAGAAGAACCATCCACCAGCCCACGAAATAATGCTGTTAGCCGCGATTGCCGCTCTTGCAGCTGGCACATAGATGTATGCAAGTCTTGAGAACAAACCCATTTTATACACAGATGCCATTGTGAATAGACTTGGATCCAAAGACTTTATAGCAGTGTAAACACCGAATATCATGTTCCATAGAAGACTTGTGACTATGAGAAACACAGCTGCAAGCTCCAACCCAATGCTTCTGGGAAGAACTGTGGCAAACACAACTATTGCTATTGGGAAGAAGCCAAGTATTGGAATAGATTGTAAAATATCTAGAACAGGTAGTAGAATAGACTCAACAGCTTTTCTTCTAGCCATTGAAATCCCTATGGAGATTGCAACAAAAAGCGAGATTATGTATGCAGAAACCATTCTACCAAAGCTCGCTAAACAAGCCAATAACAAAAGCACTACATCCAACTTCCCAACCTACCTAACAGCTTTCTATATTGCTTCTGTGAAACATAGATTTAAAAAGCTCTTTAGATAGTTGCTAATAATAGGTGTTCGTGAGAGGTGTCAAAAGAATCAAATAGAAACCCTCATCTTATACCACGCGATGTTTTACCAGATCACATTATTGGTCTTGTTGAGTCGTTGTATAGTTTAGGTGGTTTGGCAGATCCAATGTACATTGGTGATATAACAAGTGAATCAATAGATGTTTTGCCAAAGGCTATAGATGTTGCAGAAGCTTTGAATCTTATGAAGTATGAAAATGGCTATTTGCAACTAACAGATTTTGGTAGAAAAGTTGCTGAAGCTGACTCGAAAAAGATTAGAAAGCTGCTTAGAGAAGCTGTTATTGCAAATAAAATTGAGCCTCTACACGAAATATACACAGTTTTGAGGAATAGGAAGAAAATATCGAGAGAAGAGTTCATAAGTATTGTGGAGAAGCATTATAAGAGAATAAATGATGAGGTAATTAAGAATGTTCTTGTTTGGGGTACGTATCTTCATCTCTTCAAAATGAGTGAAGACGATACAGAAGTTGTTCTCATGAGCAAGTAATATGATAAAAACTTGTTATGTTTTACAGATTTTGTGTGAAGTTATATCACATGTTTTGATGTGTTAATGTTTCTTATGAGAACATAGGGTATTTTTGAGGGTGTTGAAACTTCCCACCACTGAATGTTGTATAAGCTTTTTTCAATCATTTCAATGTTGTTGAGTATGTTCGTGAATTTATCTGCTATTCTAAGTTTGGAAACTGGTTTTACTATTCTCCCATTCTCTATGTAGAATATCGCATCTCTGGCAACTGTTGAGAATATTCCTTCAACATAGTTTTGTAGTCTCGTATACCAGTTGTTTGTTATCAGAATTCCTCTTCTAACCTCAGAAATCATTTCATCTAGTGATGTATTTCCTGGCTTAACAACAATATTCCATGGCTCTGGGCTTATCCAGCCAGCATTTGCTGTTGAACTTGCATTCAATGCTTTAGCGGTTTTTGTATTATGTAGAAGAGTTTTCAAAACACCATTTTCTATAATTGGCTTGTTGAATGTTTCCAAAGCCTCGTCATCAAAACTTCTAAAGTTTGGCAACTCTCTGTTTCTTGGTTCATCCAAAACAGTTAGATGTTCTGATGCAACTCTATCCCCAGGCTTATTCTTCATAAACATTGACCAGCCCATTATAACTGCAAAACCTGTTGCCATAGACACTATGTATTCAAGCAAATTGCCAAAAACCATTGGACTTAAAATAATGTCATATACCCCTGGCTCGATATCACTTCTATTTCTAGAGTCTACAGCATATCTAGATGCTGTAAAGGCCATTGACTCAAGCCCCTTAACATCTAGAGATGTTGATGTGAAACACCACTGCCCACTGCCATCAGGTTCTGCAAATGCTCTCAAATAGCTTTGGAGAAATGTTTTTCTCTCCTCTAGCAAAGCTCCTTTCGATGTTGCTAAAACAGTTTTTGCTTCACCAATTTGAAGCATTCCAGCAACACTATCTATCCTCTCCCTGTGAGCCACCTCTATGACCCTCTCAGCCAATCTGCCTATATCCTCCATACCACTAACAATGCTTTTATCATAAACCTCCTCAACATATTTAATCTTGCTTGGCTCTGGCAATGGTGCGTAAATAGGCGATTCCTCAACTGTTCGAGACATTGACAAAATTGATTCAACTGGTTTGTAAAGCTCTTCAAAACTCTTTGGCTCAAACCTTAAAACAAATATTCTCCTCTCCTTAGCTAGATACAAATCCACTGTAACTCTTCTCCAATTCTGAACAACACTAACACTACTGTTAGCAATTTTAGTCATTACAACATTGGATAGAGTTGCCTTTGCAGCAGCTTCCTCGAAACCCATTTTAATTAGCTCGTTAACAAGCTTTGATATTTGATCTAGCTCCACAGACACTATGCTATCACCCCAAGTCTAATGCTCTTCAACCTAACATCCGGGCCTCCAAACCACACGGGAACACCTTGCATGGGCTCTCCCTTTCCACATGTTCCAGCATAGAATCTAAGCTCTTTTCCAACAGCATCTATGTTGCTGTAGAAAGATTTTGTTGTTAACTCTAAAACAGGGTTTCTAACAGGTTTTGTCAACTCCCCATTCTCTATGAGATACGCCTCTAAACCAACATACCTCTGGCTCCACCTCTCATCATCTATATTCCACTCCATATAGCTTTTAATGTAAACACCAAGCTTTACATCCTCTAAAAGCTCCTCAAACCTGTGGTCACCAGGCTTTAGATATGTGTTTGCCATTCTCACTATAGGCTCGCTTGCATAGTCCATTGCTCTCGCAGCTGCGTTGCTCTCAACACCAAAAACCTTTGCAGTTGCTCTGTTTTGCAGAAACTCGTTTATAACCCCCTCTCTGTACAGGTAGCGCGGTCTTGCAGCAACACCTTCATCATCGTATAGGTAGAACCCGTAGCTTCCAGGAATCGTTGGGTCGTCGATTACAGTAGCGTTTTTGTTTCCTATGACATAGCCAATCATATTTGGTTTTATGAAGCTTTTTCCAGCTTGTGCAGCTTCTCTACCAAGTATTCTATCAGCTTCGCTTGGATGTCCACAACTCTCATGAACTATTAAAGCAACTATTTCACTACCAACAACAACTGGTATGCTCTCCTTCGGAGGCTCAACAGCTGTTAGAAGCACTTTCTCAAGATTCTTCGCCTCTTCAGCACTGCTTTCAACAATGTTCCACTTGCTTAACCACTCCAAGCCTCCAGATGCTCCAAAAGATTCAAACCTCTGAATATACCCCTTCTGCGGATGGTGAACAACAATGTTGTAATATATCGAGATTCTTGGAATAAAGCTTTCAACATATGCACCATCACTATTAACAACAACTTTATTCTCTATCCACTCACTATATGAAAGTGTTGCAACAGGAACCTTAGCCTCTTGAACAACCTTTGACACAGAGCTCCAGAACTCCTTGTGTATTCTAAGCTTCTCTCCCAAGTCAACATCAGAAAACTTTTTCAGTGGAGCAACAGAGTATTTCGCTCTCCCAAGTCTAGCATCTGAAAACTCTACAGCCTGTTTAGCAATATTTGCATGTGCCTTTGCCCTGGAAACAGCAATTCGAACAGCTTCCACAACACCTTCTCTACTCAAATTATTTGTTGATGCAAACCCTAGAACACCATCAACCAAAACCCTAACTGCTATACCCTCAGACAACTCGCTATAGCCAGAAATTATAGAGCCATTTCTAGAGCTAGCACCCCAAGACTCTATTCTGTGATATCTAGCCTCAGCATACCTTGCCCCCATATCTCCAGCAACTTTCAATGCATGCAAAAGCAAATCCTCCAACTACTTGCACCAATTAAGTTTTCAAGGAAAAACAATAAAAATTTATGTGATAAAAAATGATGTGATTTGAATTTACTTTCTTATCTCAGCTAAAACTGATTTAACTAAGTAGAAAGCTATTGGTATGAGAACTATTCCAAAGGCTATTGCTATTCCTATTGACAGCATCTTCAAAACATCTCCTACATAGCCATACCTACTAAATATTGCTGCTAAGCCAACTAGTATAAAGGCTAGAACAACAATGAATTGAAGATATGGAGCAACAGCTTTGAAATCTGGATGCTCCTGAATTATCATCTTAGAAACATCAATCACTATTATAACGCCCATTGCAATTGCAACAACACCTACAAGAAGAGGATAGATCATTTCTGATGGAAGTCTAAAGAGTGAGAATGCAACTGTAAGCATTATTGCTACTAAGCCAATTAATATGGTGTTTTCTATTAAGCTAATTAGATATTTGTATGACTCTCCCCAGCTTCTCAAAAGTGTTGAGCCAAGATACTTTGAAAGCATTATAGATAGAATAATTCCTAGGGTTATAACAGCCACACCCCCAATCAAATAGGGTATGTAAGCAACAACAGAATATATCAAAGCACCGCCATCACCACCAAGAGGAATATAGCCAATGGCAACAACAAGTGATAGAGCTATGATGAAAGCCATTGTCAAACCCCCTATCAAATCAGATAGGTCAAGCCCCAAAGCCAAAACACTTTTACCAATATCCGTTTTAGACAAAGGCTTTTCAACATACTTGTCAATAACCTTATTCACAATTTTCCCAACTATGTAGCCAATCACAACACCTATAACAATCCATATTATTGCAGCAACTATGTTAGGCAACAAATCAACAAATGAAGACCATAGCCTAGCAAGAGCCTCGCCTGCACTACTCAATATTCCCACCTCATCCAATAGTATTTAGATTCAGCAAAACTAATAAGTTTTGCATAAATCATTTTTCAAGAAGATACAATTTGTCATGTTTTTGCAGAAAGCTTTAAAGCTTGTGTAAACACAATTAGATTTTGTGTGAAGAGTACCCCTGGATCTGAGATGTGATGAAAAGGCATTTAACAGATTATTGAAGATGTGATTACCTATGAATTTTAGAGAGCTTGTTGATCTATTCATATCCGCTTCTGTAGTTTTTATAGCATTCTCTTTTCAGTACCTAATCTCATTCAACTACAAAATGACTACAGCATATCTGCTTGCAACAATAACAGCATTTGTTTTTCATGAGCTTGCCCATAGAAATGTTGCTAGATCAAAGGGTGTTTTTGCTGCTTATAAAGCGTGGTATTTTGGTCTTTTAATATCTCTTCTACTTTCAATAGCTTCTCGTGGATCAATTGTTTTTGTTGTTCCAGGTGCTGTAGAGATTTACATGCCTATTTACATACCATCTATAGAGTCTAGCATTGCTGTTGCAGGTCCCTTGACAAATGCCATTATTTCTCTTATATGCATTCCATTAACAAAAATTCATGGTGTTTCTGTATATGCATCTGTTGTTGGCTATGTGAACTCGTTTCTAGCATTCTTCAATCTCTTGCCAATACCACCTTTAGATGGGTACAAGGTTATTAGACATGATATTACTAAATGGGTTTTCGCAATGGCTTTGTCTATTGCTTCGCTAATATTCTACTGGTTTTTTGAATAGAACTAGATTTTCTGATTTTCAACAACAAGTGCATTATCCTTTACTTCCACAACAACAATCTCTCCATTTTCCAGAGGAGTTCCTCTTAACCCAGCTAAGCTGTTCAGATAGTAATCAACTGTTGATGATACAACAACAACTGTGTTTCGACTTGGCATCACTTTGTATAACTGATAATAGTTCTTGGTTTTCTCACCCTTTTCCCCAATATAGTTCAGAGAAAACGAAACTACTTTGCCGCTAGGCTCATCAACTACTATACCAGCGCAATTCAATGCTGTTTCAACAACACCAAGATCAACAAGTTTCTTTAAAGATTTTGTGATAGATGATGAATCAACACTGTCAATTGTTTTAGCAATCCAGTAAGCAACAAAAAATGAATCAGCATATCTATCCAAGAGATTTTCAAGTCCAAGCTCCTTAGCAACAACAGCTTTGTTTATAGAGCCGTTGTGAACAAACCAAAGATTAATGTTACCAGGAATGCTAATGTGAAATGGGTGAGAATTAAACACGTTTATAGGTTCAGAAACAGTTAACCTGCTATGCATTATCATATGAATCCAGTGAAAACCTCTTGGAACACCTCTGACAAACCCCCTAAAATCCTCTTCAAGTAGCGGAAGAGATGTTTTAAAGTATCCAAAGCCAAGCTCTCTAAACTTCATGTAGACAAATGCAGCTCCCCATCCATGGTTATGCGACCTTCTACCCCTTCTAACCTCATCAAGAAAAACATCATGCAAAGTAGATAATCTAAAAGCTTTTGCAACAACAAATAAATTATTCAATTCTCCAACAGATACAAAGTGAAGTAGTCTACACATATATGTCACACCAATTGAAACCCATTTTGATACATATGCTAAAAAATTTAATGCATCACCAAAGACTATCAATAAACATAATTACTATTTACCAAAGAGCTTTTACCTATCAGTTGATCAGTGAAAAAGACTAATCTTGTAATCTTGGATTCCAACCCTTCATAAAACTCAGTACATCGTTTGTCACTTTACCATTTACAACATCCTTTACAGATTCTTCAATAACTTCTAAAGCTCTTTCCATCAAATCCATTGGAACATTCAATGCAGGAGTTATCCTAATAACGTTACTGTGTTTGCCAACAGTCATAGCCACAACACCTCTTCTCCAAGCAGCCCAGCATATTTTTAAAGCATTTTTTCTATCAGGTGCTTTACTTGCATCATCCTTAACTATCTCCATTCCTATCAAAAGCCCTTTTCCCCTCACATCACCAATAATATTAAATTTTTCACTCAATTTACTTAGTCTTCTAAGTATGTAATCCCCCAAAACCATAGCTCTATTCACAAGATTTTCTCTTTCAATAATTTCTATGGTTTTAAGTGCTGAAATACATGATAAGGGATGTCCAGATAGATAAAAACCTAAGGCAGGTGGTGCCTCAAGAACCTCGCTTTTTCCAATAACAGCTGAAAGAGGCATGCAACCTCCAAGTGCTTTACCAATCACCATTAAATCTGGTTCAACTGAGAAGTGTTCTACACCCCACCACCTACCTGTTCTACCCATGCCTGTCTGAATTTCATCAGCTATGAAAATACCATTAAACGACTTCACTATTTTATATAACTCTTTTAGAAAGTCTTTGGGTGGAACAATGATTCCTCCATCACCTTGAATAGGCTCTACAACAACACCAACAAAATCGTTGTTTAAACTCTTCAAAGTTTTTTCAATCTCTCTTAAAATAGTATTTGTAAGTTCATCTGGTTTCTCATATCCATTGATGTTCCACGGATTTCTATAAGGGTTTGGATAAGGCACAAACACAATGTTTTTATATAACAGGTTTTTACTGGTATCGTTTTGAGCCATTATTTCTGATGTCGATAAAGATAGATATGTTGTTCCATGGTAGGAGCCTTGGAAAGATAGAATAAACTTTTTCTTTGTGTAGAATATTGAGGATGTTAAAGCCATGTCCACGGCATCTGAACCAGAAAAACCAAAAACAATTTTCTTCTTGTAGCTACCAGGTGTAATATTCACTAGTTTTTGAGCAAGTTTTGAAGGTGCTTCGGCGTAGAAATAGCATGTGGGGAAGCTAGTTAGAATCTCTAGCTGCTTCTTCAATGCATCCACAACTTCTGGATGGCTATGCCCAATAATATTGGCAAGTGTTGTAGAAAAATCTATGTATTTTCTGCCATAAGCATCCTCAATTATTGATCCATAAGCTTTTGAAGCTATCAAGGGTAGTTGTTTCCATGAAAAAGACTTGGGAAAGAAACGCTCATCGCTCTCTATGTAATCTTCCACACTTTTGCTCATATATCTCCACTTTATTTGTTTTCAAAGCCCAGGTGTATATGGCTATTGAAAACAGCAACACGGCAGCAACGTCTAGAGGCATTCTAAATACATTCAATGGTGAAATCGGTAAGAAGTTGTTGTATACAAATGTTGAGTCTCCGAGCAGTGATATTACTGGCAATCCAACTAGGTATGTGATGTACCATGTGTTTTTCCTAAGCTCCGATGCTATAACCTTAATGTTTTTGACAAAGAGTGGATACAGTATGAGACTCGCTATAGCTACTACACTACCTGTTAATGTCCATGGCCAGCAAGCCCAGTATATGTATAGAGATCCTAGGAAGAATCCTAGAAATCCAAGCAATATTGAAACACCTCCACTATTTTTAACTGAGTATGATAGTGATGAGATTGCATATGGTATGAACTCAGCTATCATTGTTACCAATACTATGTTTGGAAAACTTGGGATTAGAATCATCATAATTGCTGTTAATGCTGATGAGAATATCAATGCATTGACTGGTGTTCCAAACTTTGGAGATACACGTGATAGTGGTTTCCAAAGCCTATTCTCACGAGCAAGAGCAAAAGCAACTCGTGCTTGAAGCAAAACCCAGTCACTGAAACATCCAGCAGTTGAAATAACGGCACCAGCAATAACTATTTCCGGTAGAAAAGCTATTCCCAAAGCTTTTGAAACATCTGCTAATGGTGATGAGAGATTTGCTAGCGAACTCCAATCTTTTTCAGCTATGCCGAGAGCACTCCATTTCACAGCTCCAATAAATGAAGACATTACAAGTAGATACACTATGGAAACTATAACCACGGTTAGCATAGCAGCTTTCATAATTATTTTCCTAGGCTCCTTAACCTCTTCACCAACAAGAACAAGACCCTCAAATCCTACAAACATCCAAAAGCCAAATGCTATCGCCAATCCAATACTTCCAATACCATATGGGGCTATGGGCTGGAAATTACCTGGACTCAAATTAGCTAAACCCATTGCTACAAATATTAGCAAAGGTATTATTTTGCCAACAGTAAGCACAAAGTTTAGACCAGCACCATATCTAACACCTATAATGTTAATCAATGTAACAATTGCTAGAATTGCTATAGCAAGTGCTATGCCAAGAGATGTTAGTGTTAATCCAATGACCAAGCCAGGTACAAAATATGACAGATATAGAATGAATCCATAGATTATTGGAGCAGTTCCTATGAAGCTACATGCATAGAAGCTTAGACCTGTTATGAAACCTGCTAAATCCCCTAGAGCCTCTCTAGCGAAGTAGTATATTGCTCCAGCTCTTGGATAAATCTCTCCCAGCTTCCCTATAACATATAGAAACAGAGCTGTTATGAAACCCATGATAAGAACTGCAAAAATTGCTAGTGGGCCTGAAACAGATGCTACAAGACCTGGCATTGTGAATACTCCAGATCCGATAACACCGCCAATACCTATAGCAGTAAGAAGAGCAAGCCCAAGCTCCTTTCTCAACTCGGAAGAGCCCATGGCTTCAAACCTCAGGAAGTTTTTCAATTCCATATCTCTTAGCTATTTCAGTTACTGTTTTGCGAAGCTCCTTCTCAACATCTTGCGGCAAAGGCTCTGGCTGATGCTTCTTCAAAATCTCCTCAACATACTCTTTAGCAACTACCTTAAGACTCTTTCCACCCATCTTTCTCCACATATCAGCAGATCTCTTATCCAGTAGCCTTGGCATGAAGTGTTCTTTTCTCCACCACACCCTGGTGTGTTTGTGTTTTAGAAATAGGCCCCCCGGCCCCACTTCCTCAAAAACTTTCTCAGCCAATGTATCAACATCAACATCTATACCTCTGCCAAACCTCAAAGCCATGCCAGCAACATCATCGTCTACAACAAGCTTAAGCAAGCTTATAGCATTTTCTTCGTAAAGCATTCCAGAACCTATTGCAATGTCCAGACCAGCTAAAACAGATATTATTGCGCCAATTGCTGATTCTAGAGATGCTTGCTCATCAAACACTTTGCTATCACTAACAATTGTGTAGCTAGCACTTGGAAACCCATAGAACTTTGCCATCTGGGAAATAGCTGAGCTAATCAACTGAACCTCTATGCTACCCGTGCAAGATGTTGCAAACCTCTGCTCAAATACAGTTGGAGAACCACTGTAGATTATCGGCGCACCTGGGTTAACAAACTGGGCTACCACAAGCCCTGATAGAAACTCTGCATTCGCTTGAACAACAGAACCAGCTATTGTTGCTGGTGCTGTTCCACCTGTTTGAGGCATTGGTATAATGTGTGCTGGAAGCCCAAGTTTTGCACAATCAATAAGGTTTTGCATTGTTAAATAACTCCATTTCAGTGGTGGTGAAGGGCATACTGCAAAGAACATGAATGGTCTTTTAGAAACATTCTCCTCGCCAATCACAGAAGCCATGATTTTTGCAGCATCAGGTATTCCCTCAACAGTAAAAGCACCAGTATCTATAGGTTTTGTAGTGTACTTTGCCACAACATACATTCTCCACCTATCAGCAATAACATCTGGCACATCAGCAGGAACAAGAGCAGTTGACATAATATGTGTGTTTGAAAGATAATCCGTTACCTTCGCAACATCAGCTAAGTCTTTTGATAAAGGCCTTCTAACCTCATCTGTTCTCCAATCAATGTAGTAATAAGCTGCTGAACCAACATCAAAATACGTGTTTCTACCCTCACTCAACTCATAACACAGCTTACCATCTCTACTACAAAGCTTAACAACTTTTGGAGCTTTTGCTATGGCTTCTCTAACAAGGTTTTCTGGTATTTTAGCAATTCTCTTGTTGAAATCAACCTCAGCACCAACACTATTTAAAAGCTTAAGAGCATTCTCATGATCAATCCTAACACCTACTCTGCTAAGAACATTAAGAGATGCTACATGTATTTTCTCAACTTCTTCTCTACTCAAAACCTCTAGTCTTGGTCTAGCCATGTGTCTCACCCACTGCACTCCTCTTTTCTCTAAGCCACTTCATAACAACATCAATAGATGAAATAGCGTCAGGTGCCCACCCATCAGCTCCTATCTCCCTAGCCCACTCAGCTGATGTTGGAGCTCCACCAACAATAACCTTGACCTTGCCTCTAAGACCAGCAGCCTTAAGAGCTTCTATAGTTTCTTTTTGCTTCACCATAGTTGTTGTTAGCAAAGCACTCATACCAACAATATCCGGGTTGTACTGCTTAACAGCCTCGACAAATTTTTGCGGAGGTACATCAACACCAAGATCAATAACCTCAATACCATTAACCTCCCAAATAGTTGCAACAATTGTTTTTCCAATGTCGTGAATATCGCCTTCAACAGTACCTATAACAGCTCTACCAACATACTCTAGCTTCCCACCTCTCTTAACAATTTCATTCTTGAGAATAGGTATAACAACCTTTGCAGCCTCAGCAGCTGCAACAAGATCAGCTATAAAAGCTTCTCCTCTAATCCACCTATCGCCAAGCTCAAGAACGCCAGCAACAACACATTTATTGAGAACCTCGAGAGGATTCATAGAAGCTTTGATACACTCATTTGCATATTTCAACGAGTTCTCAATATCGCCATCGATAATGCTTTGTCTCAAGCTAAAACACAAATCTTCTCTGAAACCAGACACCGCTTCACACCAAAAAAACTAAAGTTTGATATGGTATATAAACCTTAATGGTATATAAGACTTAAAATGAGTATAATATGTAAACTCAGCTTAGCAAATGATTTTTATATTGACAAGATTAAACAATAGAAGTTACATTGATGGTTAATGTTCATTCGCAAATTTCCATAACATCAAAAACCCAGTTTTGCTTTACATCAACATTTTGATAAGTAAATAAATTGTATTGCTAAATGCTTTTAGGTGATGACCTAGATAGGAACTCATTTACCAAATCCTCAATTGATGGACCTTCAACAATTTTTAGTTGCCAAAACACTTTCACAACAGGCTTGTTTATCTTTATAACTTTTTCCAGATCTGTGGGAGTGGCAATGATTACAGCATCAGCATCAATACTATTTATTGTTTGCTCCAAGTCTCTTAGCTGCTGTAGTGAATAGCCCATGCTTGGTATTACAGGTCCCATGCCTGGGTATTGCTCATATACTTTCCTCAAATATCCAACAGCATATTTTCTTGGATCAACAACTTCAGCACCAAACCTCTTTGCTGCTACATATCCTGCTCCATATGCTGCTCCACCATGTGTAACTGTTGGAGCATCCTCAACAACAATAACCTTTTTACCTGAAACCATATCTGGTTTATCAACATTAACAACAAAATCAGCTTTAACTATGTGAGCATTGCTATTAATCTTTCTAATGTTCTTCACTATTCTATCAATGTTTTCCTTACTTGCCTCACCAACCTTAGTCAATATAATGGCGTCTGCCAACCTAATGTTTACCTCACCTGGAAACGCCCCAACCTCAATCCCGGGTCTAGTTGCATCTGTTACTGCTACCCAGTACCATGGTCTGTAGAAAGGCCAGTCATTGTTTCCACCATCCCACAGTATCACATCGCCAAGTTTCTCAGCTTCGACAAGAATTTTCGTATAGTCAACACCTAGTAAAACTGGTGCACCAATTTTTAGATGTGGCTCTACCTCCTCTCTTTCCTCAATTGTTAAACTCGAAGCATTTAAATCATTCAAATCCTTAAACACTTGAACAAGTGGAGTTGAGTCTCTGTAGATCATTGGGTGTCTAACAACAGAAACCCTCAAACCCCTTTTCCTAAGCTCTTCAACAATAGCTTTTGAAACAGTGGATTTACCAGCACCAGTCTTAGTTGCTGTAACTGCTATAACAGGCTTTGTAGAATCTAGCATTGTTTCCTTCAAACCAAGAATTCTAAAGCTACAGCCAGTTGAAAGCACATGGGAAATCACATTGCCAAGCTCATCATAGGTTAAATCACTAAAACTAAGAATTGCCTCATCAACACCATAAAACTTAACAATGTTTGGCAGCATCTCCAATGGGTATATCGGTATTCCAGCAGGGTATCTATCACCTGCAACCTCTCTTGAAACTCTTCTAATCTCAGCTCCTGGTATTTGCGTAAATAGAAAAGCAACAACCTCTACACTTGAGTCCTTCCTTAAAACAGTGATAAAGTTGTGAAAATCTCTACCACCAGCCCCAATAACAACAACTTTTCTAGGCAAATTAATCACCGTGTTTTCAGTTTAAAGCTGTTTAAAAACCCGGTTCTTTAATAATAAAAGCGTTAAATAATGAAAGAGTATAAAAAGCAGAAACATTGTTGCATATTCAGAGACATGGATTTTATGGTTATATGCTGTAGCTAACCCAATTCAAATTGTGTTTCACACCCTTCATTCTTTTCACCATTACCCTCCACACAACATTTGAACTACTGGAAGGTTCTTGCTGAATTCTTTCGGTAAGTATTATGCCATCCACACAGTGTTCTATACTTGATAGAAGCTCTTTTGCCAAAGCTGTTGATGTATGCAGTGTTGCAATTGTTAAAACATTTCTTGCTTTTGAGAAATTGGCTCTAACATTCTTTATGTACTCAACCAAGCTCTGCATATCACCACTGTAATAGGATAGAAACTCGTTTAGAGAATCTATTGCTATAAGCCCTCTATCCTCAATACCCAAATCAGTTACAATAGCTAGAAGAGATTCGAAAACCTGTTCAATGTTTTGAGGATTCACCTTGCTTATTACAGATACTGATAGCCTTGACTCAGAACCTCTAATTCTAAAGCTGTAGCCATCAACAATAAAGAAAAGCTTCTGCTTAACATACTCCAGAACATCAACTCCAAGACTCTTGAGCTGCTGCACAACTGTTTTTGGATCATCATCTAGAGCAAGATAGAGCACAGGCTCTCCCAGCTGAAGAATGCTTTTAGCAAAAACAGATAAAAGTATGCTCTTCCCAGAACCACCCTCACCAGCTACAACAATAAACGAGTTTCTTGGAATTCCCTCTGGAAACAATGTTTTAAGAGGTTCTAAATCAAATCTCAGCATAGACATGATCAAAAACCGCAAAAGTGCTATACACAAAAACCTTGGTTTAGAAAGCATTATAAAGGTTTGTGTACTCAACTACTAGTCTAGCCACTAAACTTAGCAAAATATTTGATAATGCTAGTGGTTGTTTTGTATGAGTGGAGTTATTGTGGAGAACATTAGGAAAAGCTATGTTAGTAGAGAGGGTTTTAGAAAGAAGCGTGTTGTTGAGGCTTTGAAGGGTGTTTCCCTAGCTGTTAGAAGAGGTGAGATTCATGCTCTTCTTGGCCCAAATGGAGCTGGGAAAACAACACTTATAAAGATATTGGCTACGCTTCTTCTACCCGATGATGGAAAAGCCTATGTTAATGGTTATGACGTTGTTAAAGAGGCTGAGAAGGTTAGAAGTGTTATTGGTGTTGTTTTGGATGTTTCCAAAGGTTTTTACACATCTCTTAGTGGCTATGAGAATCTTGTTTTCTATGCTCTTCTAAAGGGGTATTCATATGGTGAAGCTAGGAAGAGGGTTAGAGAGGTTTTGGAGCTTGTTGGTCTCTACGAAATGAATGCTCACAACAGACCATATTACACATATAGTCTTGGTATGAGGGCTAGGCTATCAATAGCAAAAGCTCTTTTAACAAACCCACCTGTTTTGCTACTTGATGAACCCACACTTGGACTAGATGTTGAAAGCGCAAAGACTGTGAGAAAACTTGTGATGGACTTGGCTAAGGAAGGTAGAACAATTCTTGTAACAGGGCATAACATGTATGAAATTGAGCAAATAGCATCCTCCATAACCATAATAAACAAGGGTTTGGTTATAGCATCTGGAGCACCAGCAGATCTCAAAACAAGACTAGGTCTCATGCTAAGAGTTTCCATGAGAATTGGTGATGTTAATAGCAATGTTGCTGAATATGTGAAGAACTTGATACCTGTTGAGAAAATTTCCATGGAGTTTAATGCTGATAGCACAAGAATAGTTTTCTATACTAAAGCCAGTAGGGAAGAGGTTATACAAGGAATTATGCAAATACATAAATCTTTTGATGTTAAAATAATTGATCTTGTTATTGAGGAGCCAACACTTGAGGATGCATACATTGCTGTTGTTGGTGGAGAACATGGTTCTTAGAGTTTTGAATGCTTTAACATATAGAGAAGTTGCATGGTTTAGAAGATTCTTCGCAGATTATGTAATTTCATGGATATTCCCACTAGCTTTGTCAGTTGGAGTAATATTCTTGCCAGCATCAATATCAGGTGTAAACACTGTTCTTAGTAGAATGAGCAATTTGTTTAACTATCAAATGGATTTGAAAACAGCTTATAGCCTCGCACTTGCGCTAACAGGTATAGTCAATGTTGTTGCTATTGTTATTAACGATGTTATTCAAACAATGTTTGCAGAATTCAGATTCATGGAAGTTGGGTGGATGATTCTTGAAACAACTGGGCTAGTCAAATACACAATTGCAAATGCCATTATTAGACCAGCTATAATGACTCCACTAGCAACATTGTTTCTGGCTCCACTACTTCTCTACCTCAATGGCTTCAGCGGCTTAGTAACATTTGCATTACTTGAGCTAGTGTTTATAGCAACATCTATTGCACTAGGATTTTACTCAACCATTGTTGCAATTCCCTTAACATTTCACACAAAAATCTCGAGACCCTGGACCATAGCAAACACCTTGGCACCTGCAATACTTGCTGGAACCGGGGTTTACATCCCAGTAAATCTTGTGCCTGCTATTCTAAGATTTTTCGCATATTCAACTCCTGTTCCAAGGTCATGTGAAATAGTTTATTTGATATCTTTAAGGGGTTTTCCAAGCGAGATAACACTTTTTCTTGTGTTCATAACATTTCTAACATCATTGTATCTAGCTGTTTCTGGTATCTTGTCGAAGAATGCTGATGCTAGGGTGAGAAAAGGTTGAATCTAAAGAAAACACTGCATGTGATATATGTAGGCTTTGTCTTGTCGAAAATGCATATAACAGCATATGTAGCAGCAATCATTAACACGATATTGTGGTTCACAATAATATTTGTTCCAGCAACTGTTTTTAGCGAGGATCCTAAAATGGCTATGTCCATGTTTCTACCAGGGGTATATGCATTAACAGTTGCAAGCGCAGCTATGTGGACAGCTACAGAGTTTTTGAGGTGGAATGTTTACCATGGCTTAACAGATTTGTATAGAGAGAATGGGTTGACAGTGTTTCATTATTTGATTAGCTACTCAATTGTTGACTCAATATTCTTTGGAATTGCAACATACTTTGCATCAACATATATAATCGCGTCTTATACCGGGCTAAGCTTTTTCAATGCTCTTCCAGCAAACCCTCAATATTTGCTTCTAGCCATTGTTGTTGCAATACCAATGTATCTTTTGATGGGATCTTTAATAGGTTATTTAATGGCGTCAACCTCTGTGAGTGGGGCATGGATAAACATAATTCAAATGATAGTTGCATTTGGAACTATTGTACCGCCAAAGACAATTCCAAGTGGTTGGCTAATACTCTTAAACCCATCCACATATGTTGCAGAGATTCTGAGAATAGGGTACAACACAAACACGGTTTCATCAAATGCGCTAGTTGTTTCAATCCCCATAGCAATAGCTTTGTTTACCCTGCTTGGATACTGGATTGGTTTTTTATGCGATAAGAGAATTGCTAGATATGGTCTTGAGTACAGGTATTAAGGGGTTTAATAATACCATGTGTCGTAGTATATAGGCTCTTTGAAAAACAAGCTATTTTTAAATGATTTGCAAAAATCTTTAAATGGGCATGCAGAGCATTTTGGATTTTCAGCTGTGCAAATACCTCTTCCAAAAACCCACATGAAATCATCTAGCAAAAGAACATCAACATTGCTAAGCCTTGACAACTGCTTGTATGCTTCCCTAACGGCTATGCGAATAAGAATATCCTCATCATGCGTAATAGCAACTTCATCAACAACTTTTCTAAGGAGATTGTTCTCAAGCTCGACAATGCCAAGTCTTAAAGCAATTCTTGTTAAGTGATTATCTACAGCCACATGCAAATTCTCTTTATCGATTGGATTAAACAAGCCTCTGTAGACAAGGAACTTAACAAGAAGAAAAGCCTTTTTCTCAACAGGATCCTGATAGGCCTTAAACACCTTCACCAAATCCAGAAAACCATAGCCATTAAGTAATCTGAGATAACCATTTGACAGCAAAACAATGTTTCTTGGACTACTGTTGTATAGCGCAATAATCTTTTTGCCAAGGTCGTTGAGAAGATGGGTTCTAAGCTTTATGTCAACAGGTTTTGCATTTCCTATAGATAACCACTTCTCAACTTCCTCCTCACTGATTCTAGCCATGCGATTAGGTGTAAAGAAATCTGGATTGCTTCTAAACATCTCCATCCCAAGTCTGTAAAGAAGATCAGCACCCCTAACTCTTTCACCACCAACAACAGCCTCATATGGCTTCCCAGGTCTGCTAAGCCTATGATCCATAGAGACCATAACCAGAAAATACATCAAAACATTGTCTAAAGGCTCGTTAGATTCTGGATAAAGCCTTGAATCAAAAACATTCATTCTATGAGCACTGTTAATCACATTAGGCAAGATATTTGCTATATTTACAATCTTGTCATTAATTATCATAGGCATTTTAAACACCATTAAAATAGAGCTAGATTTGCAACTAACAAAATATTTTAACTTATCAAAGATTTTTTGGAATAGTGGTGAGCAAGCTATAAGTACTCTTAACAAGAGTTTCTAAAGCTTTTAAAGAAGATGAAGAGTTTCATTATGCTGTAGCATGTTTGCTAGGTCTTGACGAAATTCTTAAGAGACTTGATAGAAATGAGCAGGAATTAATCAAGCTTAAAGAAAGATTTTCACATGTTCATGAAGGAGCAAGAGAAGAGATGGGAAGAAAATAATAGACGATGGGAGGAAAATAATAAGCGCTGGGAGGAGAACAATAGATGATGGGAAGAGGCTTACAAAAGATTTGAAGCTATTGAGAATGAGTTAAAGAGGTTAAGAGAGGATTTTAATAGATTTGTTGAATTGGAGGAGAAGAGGTGGATGGAGGCAAACAAGAGATTCTCCAGAATTGAACTTGAGCTAGTTGTTTTAACAAAGGCAACACTGTCTAGATATGTGTTAGAGGATCTTGGAGAGGAGATCAGGTTTAGAGGTGAGGAGATATTGAATAGATACAGAAATCTTGCTATAGATGGTGAAGAAATAGATCTTGTTATTGAAACTAATAGGAGTGTATATGTTGCAGAGATAAAGATTAAACCAAGTGTTGAGGATGTTAAAGATTTGATAAACAAGACTGAAATTGTTGGTAGGAAATTTGGCAAGTCGGTTACATCGATAATGGCTGATGTATACATAGGTGATGAAGTAATAAACTTTGCTAGAAGCAGAAGTGCATTGATTTACAGCTACTGATGATCTATTGCTACTAAGTTAAATGTTTTCCAAAGGATTTGAAACAAGAAAACAATGCATTGACAAATTTGTTAATATTTTTGTGAAGGTCTTAACCATAGTTAAGAATTTGAGAATTCAAAACAATGGTTATGCCGCTCTTTCCTCTCTAAAGTATATTTCTCCAAGGGCTTTTGGCACAACAAGTTTTTTGCTTAGTGGTGTTGCATAGACTATGACAACTATTGCTAGTGATGCTATAAACGGTAATGCGCTTATAACATCTGGTGGTACTCCGTAGAGTAGCTGCAATGCGTATAGGGATGTGTATAGATATCCAAATACTATGGCAACTGGGTATGCTATTAGTGGATGCCATGAAGATGCCATGGCAAGGGTTATTGCTAGAAAGCCATAACCCATTCCAGTGTATTGAGACCATCCACTTCTGTAAATAGCTGTATATATGTATGAGCCTATTGAGATTATTGTGTATCCAATTACTGTTCCCAAGAACCTTGTTCTCCACACTCTAACACCAGCCATTTCAGCTGCTCTTGGGTTAAAGCCGCATGCCCTTAGGGCAATGCCGAATCTTGTTTTGTGTAGAAGAAGCCATGTTGCAGCAGTTGATGCAACACCTATTAGAATAAGCATTGGCTTTCCTATCATTAGCGGTATTATGGACCTGCTTTTCATGTATCTAAGCCCTATTAGTGCTCCAATGCCATAGAAAACTATGTTTAGAGATAGCCCTGTTAGAACATGGGGTGCGTGAAGTATGTTGATAAACACTATGAAGATTATTGATAGTGCTATTGTTGATAGCAATGATATTACAAAGCCTGGTAAGTAGCCTATGTTCTGTGTAGAGACAAATGCTATTGCTATTGAGCATGTTATTATACCGTCTATTGCAAGGTTTATAACACCACTTCTCTCAACAACTATGTCTCCCAAAACCCAGAGAAGCAATGCCACTACAAATGAGTTAGAAAGTGCAGATATTATTTCACTAAGCATTTTCTCACCTAACAACAATCTTATATCTAGACACAAACTCTGCAACCATTGTAGCAGCAAAGAGTGTTCCCACTATAGCTTTTGAAAGAGCATCTCCAATAGCTGCACTACCAATTTGCAAAGCGAAGCTTAGTCTATAGAGAGCTGCTGTATAGTATGATGCTGCCAAAACACCAAATGGGTTTAAACCACCAAGCCAAGCAACCATTATTGATGTAAACCCCATTCCACTTCCAACAATATCTCCCTCAACAAGTTTTCTGTGGTAAACAAGTATTTCAGAACCTCCAACAAAACCAGCTAAAGCAGCTGAAAATGTAAATGCTGCCAAGGCAAGTTTCTTGCTCGACATTCCAGAAAGCTCAACAGCTGATATGCTTGAGCTTAGAGCTCTCAAAGCTATGCCAAATCTTGTTTTGTATAAAAGAAGATAGGCTATAGCAACAAATGCAAGTGCTATAATCACTATGTACCATGAGAAGCTGTAGCCAGGAACAACAGGAATTTTTGATTCATCTGGAATTAGATCTGTTGTTGGATATCCATAAACCCCCCTGCCTCTCCAAGGACCTTTAACAAGATAATTTGTGAAGTAGTAAGCAACATAGTTCATTAGAAGTGTTACAACAGCTTCATTAACTCCTAGATAAAGCTTCATAAGAGATGGTGGAATAGACCACAGCAAACCGCAGAGAGATGCGAATAGAAGAGCAGTTACTGGTGCTGCAAAATCTATTTTTCCAATTGGTGTGTAAAGAGCTATGAAAGTTGCTCCAACAGCTCCGATAACAAGCTGTCCTTCTGCACCAAGATTCCAAAGCCTAGCGTTAAATGCTATTGAGAGACCAAGTGCAGTTGGGAGAAAAACGGAAATGTATCTTAGAACATTTAAATCAGCAAAACTTTCAAAAGCTGTTTTCAGTGTTTCTACAAAGCTAAGTCCTGTAACAGATGATGTTATGAGAACAGCTACTAAAAGCCCTGCAAAAGCTGTTAAAACTCTTACTAAAATGCTTAAATGTGTTGGCAAAACCCTTTTAACAACAACTATTTTAGCCATAGACCATGACCTTCTCTATCTCACTTCTATAAATCTCCAGATTCTCACCCTCGAAAACCCTAGCTATTCTACCATTAACAATAACAGCTACTCTATTGGAAACTTGAATAGCTTCATCAACATCTTCAGTAATTAGAAGAACACCTCCACCAGTTTGAGCAAATTTTTGCATAGTGTCCAACACAAGTATTCTAGATTTCTCATCAAGCATTCTAGTTGGGTTATGAGCAACAACAATTTTTGGCATTGTCAATAGCAATCTGCTTACAGAAACCTTTTGCACATTTCCACCAGAAAGCTTAGCAACTTGGGTAACAGGATTCTCAGGAACAATCCCAAGCTTCTTAATAGCATCCAATACAGTATCATGACCTATTCTTTCTCTAGCATACATTCTCATGTTCTCAGCAATTGAAAGTGTTAATGCAACACCTTCTCTGAATGGATCCTCAGGTATGTATATAAGCCCCTTTCTAACTCTCTCACTTGGCGAATCCCTTGTAACATCAAATCCATTAATCTTTATAGAGCCTTTCGAAACCTTTCTAAGACCAGCTATAGCCTCTCCCAACTCCCTCTCACCATTCCCAGCTATTCCAACAATAGACACAATCTCGCCAGAGCCAACATCTATTGAAAGACTATTCACAGCTGCTTTGCCATAATCATCAAAAACAGTTACTTTGTCAACAACCAAAACCTTTGAATCTCTCTTCACAATTCTCATAAGCTGCTTAGGAATAATGCCTAGATACTCTTCAAAACCAAACATTGCTTGGCGAATCTCCGAAGCTTCAACACCTTTGCCAAACACATTCACAACTCTGCCTTTTCTAAGAACAACAAACCTATCTCCAATCTCTAGCGCTTCTGGAATCTTATGTGTTATATACAAAACAGATTCGTTTCTCAACACAAGATGTTTTATTATTTCAAAAAATCTTTGCTTCAAATCATGTGGAAGATAGGTTGCAGCCTCATCTACTATTAAAAGCTTTGGATTTATCATCAAAGCTTTTACCAATTCTATGAACTGCTTCTCGGTGTAGCTAATGCTATAAACCTTTCTATTGATATCCATGGAGAATCCAAAGTCTTTTAAAACATTTTCAACTCTTCTTGCAAGAGATTTCGATGGTGTTTCATCTAGAAACAAAGCAATGTTTTCTAAAATACTCAAGTCATCTATTAACTGAGGTCTTTGACTTATCATCACAATTCCTTTTCTCTTCGCATCGTAAGGTGATGAAAACTTTGCCTCCTCTCCATCAACTATTATTTTTCCCTTGTCAGGAACATAAGCACCACACAATATCTTTGCTAATGTTGATTTTCCAGAACCATTCTCCCCAAGAACAACAAGAATCTCGCCTCTGAAAACATCTAGAGTAACGCCATCAAGTGCAACAATATCTCCAAATCTTTTTTGAACATCAACAATTTTTACAATGGCGCTACTCATTTGCTTTTCCTCAAAAAAAGATTTTTGTGAGAAGATTATAAAAAATGCTTTTGCTTTAGACTCATCTCAACCCATCTTGCCCTGGAAAGCAACCCATGAAACAAACCAGTCCATGTTCCACAAATCATCATGTGTTAGTCTCTCACCAGGTTTCACACTAACCTCGCTTCCAGCAGCTTTTCCACTGCAGAATCTTGAGTATGAAGCTATGCAGTAGCCTTTTAGAGGTCCTGTGAATGGGTCGAAAACAGGTGCTATTGTGGCTGCTGGTACGTGGCTAGAGCCTGTTGATACACTTGCTAAAGACTCTAGCTCATGTGTCAAGGCAGTTCCTTGTAGAGATTCAAGAATTGGTGCTTCTCTCATCTCGTTGTATCTCTTCATAACAAGGTCATAGACGCTCATAGCTTCACCTGTTCTAACATCTTTAACCATGATGTTTTTGAGTATTGGAATGAACTTTGGATTAATTCTCATAACAGTTCCATTTGGATAAACATGTGCTCCAAGATCAACAGCACCTGTGTTAAGCAAATACCAATAATCAACATTTTCGAGATTACCTGGTCTATAGATACCTGCTTTCACTTTAGCCAATATGTCTGCATATATAACCTCCCATCTAACAAGCTGTCCACTAACAACAACATCTGGTCCCCATTCATACATTGGGCTGTAGTGGCTAAACACATACACCTCCTTGCCTTGTTTATAGAGACTTTCAGCATATTCAACAATAGCTGTTGAATCCTCTGTAAATGCAAGCACATCAACATTGAATTGCTTAACAAGTGTTTCAGCAGCTGCCTTTGCCTTGTCTGGATCATACCAAGCACCAATTTCAATAACGTAAACAGTTATGTTCTTGCCTAGCTGCTCACCAACCTCCTTAGCACCTATGGCAAAAGCATTTATGTGTCTAACAACCTCTGGAATTGTGTGTGCAGCTACATAGCCTATTTTCCCAGTTTTTGTTAGTGCACCAGCCATTAGCCCATTCAAATAGTATATTTGATACAAATCAGCAAAGTATGTTCCCATGTTAGGTGCTCTTTTATATCCAGAGCAGTGAAAGAACATAACATTTGGATATTCCTTAGCCTTCTCAAGTGTTTGATCCATGAAATCAAAACTTGTTGTAAATATCACTGTATAGCCTTTTCTAACAAGATCATCTATTACAGCAGGAGATTGAGCTGCCTGAACATTCTCAACATACGTTGTTTCAAGCCAGTCCTTGTAAAGCTCAGCAACAACCCTTCTACCAATATCATGCATATAGCTCCAACCATAATCACCAACAGGTCCAACATAAACAAAAGCAGCTTTCACCTTAGCAGGAGGAGTATATGTAGCAACACCAACAGCAGATGTCACTGTCTGAGTATATGTCATTGTTACTGTTTGATAAGCTCCTGGAGCAGTTACTGTTACAGTTTGTGGAGGAGCAGCTACTTTTGGAGTTGCATAATACCCTATAAAATAGCCTGCAACTATTCCAATTACAAGCAACGCAATTGCTATTCCATAAACTGTTTTAGCCATTTCACACACCATGAAACCACATTGCGTTAAAGCTTAAAAAACTCTTTCTATAACAACCATGTAGTTATATACATAAGTTATGTAAAACAAGAATCTTTCAATTCCATTTGATGAATTCCATGGAGAGAAGAGATTAAGTGTGGTTTGGAGGTAGTTGGAGTGAGTTGATGAATTCTTGTTTGAATAGTGGGTGTATTGTTAGTTCTATGTACTTTATTTTTTTGGCTAGCTCCTCGAATTTTTCTCTTACATCACTTGATTTTAGAGCCATTTTTGCTCCACTTATGGCCGTGTTTCCAACGAATATGTATTTTCTTGTATCTGTTTTTGGTAGTAGTCCTGTTGTTATTGCGTTTTCAATGTTTATGTGTGTTCCGAAGGAGCCTGCTACAAAGATTTTTGAAAGATTTTCAGCTGTTATGTTAGCATGTTTTAGCAAAACGTTTATGCCTGCAGCTACAGCTGCTTTTGCTAGTAGAAACTCGTTTATGTCTCTACCATCTATTGTTATGTTTTTGTTTATTCCTGTTTCGCTTGCCCATGCAATAACAAACTTCTTTCTATTGTTCTCAACAACAATTCTCTTTGAGTTGACATTGTTTTTGAATCTTCCTCTGCTATCTATCAATCCATTTTTGTAGAGATTGGCAATAGCATCTATTAGTGCTGAACCACATATACCAACTGGTTTTGCGTTTCCAACAACACTGTATCTAACGTTGTAATCGCCAATTGATTTGTCGAAGTATATGAAGACCTGGTCTATAGCTCCTGCAACAGCCCTCATTCCAAACTCTATAGTTGCACCCTCGAATGCTGGTCCAGCTGGTGTTGAGCAAGCCAATATCTCTCTACCTGTATTTAGAAGTATTTCGCTATTTGTTCCAATGTCTATTAAGAGACATGGAGCATCACAATTATCCAAATCAACAGCTATTGCATCTGCCAATGCATCTGATCCAACATAACCAGCTACAACTGGTAATGCATATACAACCCCTCTCTCATTTATGTTAATACCAATTTCCTTTGCAAATGCATAAACACCTCTTCTAACTGCTGGAACATATGGTGAAAGACCAAGATACCTGGGGTCTATACCTAGAAACAGGTGGTGCATAGCTGTATTACCTGCAACAACAACTTCGTATATATTGCTCTTGTCTACTCCTGTTCTAGAAACCATTCTATCTATCAAAATGTTTACTGCTGATATAACAAGCTTTTGAAGCTTCTCCAAATTACTTCCATCCTTTATGGCATATGATATTCTAGATATTATGTCTGCTCCATAGCTAGCCTGGGGATTTGGCATAGACTCTACAGCAACTGTTTCACCACTAACCAAATCAACTAGATGTGCCACAACCTTGGATGTTCCAATATCAACAGCAACTCCATAAACTCTGTTGCTTGTATCTCCAGGTTCTATGGTGAGTATCTTGTTTTTCCAAAAAACAACTGTTGCAGACCATCTGCCAAGCCTCAAAGCATTTGGAACTATTTTAGCGACATATGCATCAACATCCACATCACCTAGAGAAACCTTCTTGAAAACCTCATCCAATACCCTGTCAAGATCAGATCTAACATCCTCAAGAGAAGCAGGGTTTGTAACAATAAAAACCTTTTTAACAAGAGGCTTTAAAGCAACCTCCTTCTCAAAACCAACATCAGCTGATCTATATCTTTGCAAAATGCTTTCCTGAGGAATAGAAACAATATACTCGCCATCAATAACTTTTGCTTGGCAAGCAAGTCTAAACCCCTTCGAAATCTCATCAATAGACAAAAACCTTTTCTCAGATTCTGTTAATGGAGATGAAAAGCCCTTTTCAATAACAATTCTACACTTTCCACACTCGCCAATACCACCACAATCAGCTCTTATGGAAACTCCAGCTTCTCTCAAAACATCTAGAAAACTCTTTCCATATACACCTGTAACAAATTTGCCAAGGTTTTTTACATATATCTTTGAAGTGTTGCTCATCTCAAATCATCTATATGGCTAGGCAAACTAGCTATAGAAATACATAGAGGTACGAGGCAAAAATATAAGGTTACGGTATTTGAAGTTGAAGAGGTGATATAAAGATATGTAGCAAATTTGCTTTACACAGCAATATATTCGTTGAGGTGTCTAAGTTAAAAACTGTATTGAGAAAAATTAAGTTGGTTGGGTGTCGAAATGTCTGTTGTTTTCGTATATGCCAAGAGTCTTCCAGAGGCTTGGGAGAAAAGTCTTGTTGAGCTTGCAAAAAATGGTGTTGTAATTGATACTGAATACAATGAGAAGTCTATTGATGCACCAGCATTTATAGTTGTTGAAGAGCCTTTCTCAGAGCCGAGAATACATTTAAAGGGTATCGTAGCTGGTTCTTTGAAGGGTCTTCTAGAATATGTTGATGAGGTTGTTAAAGGTGTTCACGATCACCTAGTTGAAAAATTTGGCTATACCTATCACGAGAGGTTGTTTAGCTATAGACTTCCAAATGGTGTTATTGTTAATCAGATTGAGAAAGTTATTGAGAAGTTGAAGAAGGTTCCATATACAAGAAGAGCACAGGCAATAACTTGGCAACCTTGGAAAGATTTAGAAACAGAGCATCCACCATGCTTACAGAGAATGTGGTTTAGAGTTGTGAACAATAAGCTTGTTATGCATGTTCATATGAGAAGCAACGATGCTTTGAAAGCAGCTTACATGAACATGTATGCATTTACAGAGCTTCAGAAGTATGTTGCTGAAAGCATTGGTGTTGATGTTGGTAGGTATATACATGTTGCAGATTCTTATCATGTTTATGAAAGAGACTGGAAATGGTTTAACGCATTTGTTGAGCAAATTGAAAGAGGTGAAACTAGAAGCAGGTGGAAATCAACAGCTGAGTACATGAAAATGATTCAATTGTTGAAACAATAGTTTTTCAACACTATTTTATGCTAGAAGAGGTATTGTTGATAAAACCAGTATCCACACTGGTGTTGGCATGTTGAATGCTATTGGTGTTGTAAGCATTTTTGCTGGTCCATAAACCATTGTAGCATAGGCAGCAACAGCTTCTCCAAGAAGCAAAGATGCTGCTGCTTGCCAGAATCTAGCATTCTTTTTGAGAATACCTCTCAATGTTATTGGTGCTAGTGGCAGGAGATATGCTGATGAGGCAACTGAAAGCTCTACAACATAACCTATTCTAGCTATTGCCAAAACAGCTGCAAGCAGAAGTATTGTTGCTGTTGATGCAAATGCTATTGCTTTTGATATTGACTCTCTTGGTTTTTCAACATTCTTTTCATACAAGTCTCTAACAACAGAACTTGCAACAGACAACACTATGGAGTCTGCTGTTGAAATTGCTGCTGCCATTATAGATGTGTAAACAATTGATGCTAGAACTGGGTGAGACAATGAGATTATGTATGGTGCTACAGCATCTCTATTAGCAATAAACTTGTTTGCAAGACCAACACTCTCCAAATAGGCTCTGTATGCAAGTCCCAGAGAAACACAGAGAATTGTGTAGAGAAATCCGTAGAAGGCGAAGTATCTAACCATTCTTCTATAAGCCTTTTCATCTCTTGGTATGTAAATTCTTTGAACAACCTGGGGATTTGTCAATGCGAAGAATATCCATGGAATTGTCATTCCAATAAACATTTGAAAACTCCAGGTAAATGACAACAGGTTTTTGTCTTTAGTCAGCAAATCAACGAATTTTGACATGTCAACACCACTTGATGGCAAAAGATATTGATAGATCCAAACAAAAAATGCTATAGAGGCAAAAATCATCCAAATACCCTGATAAGCATCAGTTGTTGCAACACTCCACAAACCAGCGACAAAAGTCCACAAAGCTATTGCAATAGCACCAATCACAACACCCACCCCATAGCTAATTCCAATGCTATTGAATATTTCTCCAATTCCCTTTAGCTGAGCTGATGTGTATGGAACTAGTGCAAAGAGGTATAGAATCGCTATTGCAACACCTATAGCTCTAGAACCATAAAAATCTGTTATCATATCTGTTGGACTTACCCACCCCCTTCTCCTAGCCTCAGACCACAGATAAACACCAAAAGTAGACAATATTAAAACAGTTGAAGCAAGATAAACAAGCTCAAAACCAAGAGATGCAACACCAGTTGCAAATGTTAAACCAGCTAAACCAACCATCATAAAAGCACTATAAGTTGTTGCAGCATATGTCATAGCAGCCAAGAAACCTCCAACTCTGTAGCCACCAACAAAAAACTCCCTCAACCCAGCCCCAATATATTTTCTACTCAAAAAAGCTATTAGAGTACCCCCAACAAAAAATATTGTGAAAACAGCAAAAAACACATATATCATTTTCTCACCCTCTTCAACTCCATTTCAAGCAACATAAACCCAATTAAAATACTTGTAACAGTGAGAAGAACCCAATAAATAAATAGCATCATTTTGTTAACCTCATAGAGAAAACCTGAAAAAACATGATAAATTGGCAAGTAAAACAATATGATTGTGGCTATGCCAAGAGCCTTGAGCAATTTCCTCATCTAACCACCATTAAACGTTCGTATATAACTAAACGATTTAGCTTAAAAACTTTTATGAAGCAACGATTTAACTAAGGAAAAAGGTGTTAGGAGCTAGGCTCATAATTCTTGGTTTATTCATCACCTCCTTCCAAAACATTTAACCCAAGGCTTTACATAGCTTTGAAGTGTTTTAAGATCATTTCATACACTATATCAAATATCCTTGCTGATTTAGTAATTGTTCTTGGTGTTTCAAAAGGCAAATGCTTAAATGGGGGCAATATTATTAAAAATTTAAAATTTGTTTATTGAAATGTTTAGGCTGAGGTGGGATGTGCTTTGGCCAAGCTATCCACAGATGCCATTCACGGCCATGAACACAAGGACTTTCTAGGATCTCACATACCACCAATATATCTAGGTGTTATCTATGAGTATATAGATTATGAGCTTGGAGAGGCAATTCTTACTGATAGAGGCAACTACCTTAGGTATGGCAGAGAGGAGAATCCAACTACAAGAGCTCTTGAAAGAGTTGTTTCAAAACTTGAAAAAACTGAAGACTCGCTTGCTTTCAACAGTGGAATGGCTGCTATATCAACACTGTTTCTGTGGAGGCTCAAGCCAGGAGATAAAGTTGTTGTTCCAATGGAGCTTTACAGCTCGGTATTCGCTCTTCTAAACAACATAGCCTCTAAACTCAATGTAAAAGTTGTTAAGGTTTGGCCTTCTGCAGAAGCAATTGTTGAGGCAGTTGATAACTCAACGTCCCTGGTTTTTCTAGAGGCTATGACAAATCCAACAAACAAGGTTATAGATATTGAGTATCTGCAAAAGCATTTGGATTTAGACAAGGTTTTTCTAGTTGTTGACAACACGTTTACCACACCAGTAATTCTAAAGCCTGCTAGATATGGAGCAAAAGCAGTTGTTCACAGCATGACAAAATATTTTGGTGGTCATAATGATGTTGTTGGAGGTGTTGTAGCAACATCTAAAAACGTTTCACTAACTCTTTGGGAGTGGAGAAGAATGCTTGGTGGAATTCTACAACCATTCGAAGCATACATGGTTCTAAGAGGTTTGAAAACACTTGAGATGAGATTTGAAAAGCATAGCAGAAATGCTAAAGCTGTTGCTGAGTATTTGGCTGAGCATCCAAAAGTTGAAGAGGTTATGTACCCCGGTTTGGAGAAAAGCCCATATTACTCAATAGCTAAAAGAATTTTTGAAAAGCCTTTGTTTGGTGGTGTTCTAAGCTTTAGAATAAAGGGTGGTTATCAAGATGCTGTAGCATTTCTAAAGAGACTTAAACTAATCAAGAGATGTCCAAGCCTAGGTGGAACAGAGTCTATGGCTGTTCTACCAGTTAAAGCAGGGTCGCAGTTCATAGAGCCTGAGCATAGAAAGATGCTTGGAATAACCGAGAACCTTATTAGGCTTTCAGTAGGTTTGGAGGATGCTGAGGATATAATAGAGGATATATCGCAAGCACTAAACATTTGAGGAATTGAATTTTAAAATATCCAATAAAAATTTTTAGCTATTTTCAACTCCTTGTTTTGCCTCGACATAGATTGACTTCACAAGTGTCCACATACCCCCATTCAAAACATTTACAAAAACTCTTTTAGAATTGCTAACTATTTCCATTGCTACAGCATCTTCATACCTGTAACCTTCAACACCTCCTAAACTCGATACAAATAATGTATAGAACTGCTTTGAAAATTCTTGCGAAGCCCATGTAATGTTCCAGCAAAGAATCCATGTAACATGTGTAGAGTTTTCAGCTTTGTAAAGCTCAGCTCTATCACCTCTCCACCCAGATGCTACAGCACCAGCTTTCTCCAAACCTATTCTCTGAGCTAGTACAAGCATTACATAGTATTCCCCAAGTCTATCAACATATACTTTGCTACCACTACAGCCACAGCTAACGCTGGGCTCAACAAACTCCTTTATGTTATTCACTAAATAGTTCACATACCTTTCTGGATGCATAACCATAGATGTTGATATTGGAGGCTTTGAATAAGCTTTGTTAACAATACTCCACCCACTCAAGTTGTAGAGATACGATACGAACCACTCTCCATAGACATATGGAAAAGAAACCAATGCTATATACGGATTTCTAAGGTCTATGCCCATCCTTGGAGATGGTGTACACAACCTTGTTTTAACGCAGTATAGGTGTTGTGTCCACCCAGCATCACCTTCTATAAGCGCTTGTTTAGCTAAGGAAGCATCAGTTGTATTATCTTCTTTGAAAATATTTGGAAAGTGTATGAATTGAAGAACATGTGTAAGCTCATGTGCAAGAACATTTCTAGAGCCACTACTACTTGGATCAAAATAATCAGTGTTTATATAAATTGTTGTGCCAGCAGTAGCAGCAAGAAACATTCCAACAAAGCTTCTCTCGCCAGAGACTAGAGAGAAGCTGAGAGGTGTTAGAAATGTGAGTTTATAAATCATCTCCTTGTGCAAAACACTTGGAGGTATTTCACCAGATTCCTTGGGAGCCCAGTGCTCCAAAGCCCATGAAGTATTAATTAACATGAAGTTGACTTTTACAGTAAAGGAAAGGTTTCTAACAGCTTCAACACCTTTTTCAACATCTTTTGCAAGAGAAATTATGGCTAAGTAGCGATCAGTTGTTGTATAGGTGGAGATAGGTTTTAAAGCTTCTTTGAATTGTATAGCGTAGTACATTAGAAAAGCAGATGCAACTATTACAATGATTAGAATTATTGGGAAAAGCACAATCCTATTCAAAGCAGCATCACATGCAATAACCATACAAAAAGACTAATAAACCTTTATAGATCATGGGCAAAAACCTTCAACAAAAACTATGAATAGCAATGCTGTGCATAGGTATTTACATTAAAATTGGGTAAAGGATAAGTTGAGTTATGTGGCTAGGATTTAAAATTTTGAGTGTTTTCATTATCGAAAAAATAATAAGTTTTGTTATCTCAAGTTCTGTTATGGTGTTGTAAATGGTTAGAGATGTTAAGTGTTTTAATAGAATTGGTTGTATATCCTCACTTGGCATGGGGACTTGGGGTATTGGAGGTGGTTTCTGGACACCTGACTACTCAATGGATAGGCTTTGGGTTGAGGTTTTGAGAACTGGTTTGCAGCTTGGTATGACTCTTATAGATACTGCTGAAATGTATGGTGGTGGCCATTCTGAGGAGATTGTTGGTGAGGCTATAAAGGGTTTTGATAGAGAAAGCATTTTCATTGTTTCAAAGGTTTGGCCTTCTAATGCTTCTTACGAAAATGTTTTGAAATCTGCTAAGGCAAGTTCGAAGAGGCTTAACACATACATTGATCTCTATCTTCTTCACTGGCCAAGCAATGATGTACATATTTGTGAAACAATAAAGGCTTTTGAGAAGCTTGTTGACGAGGGTGTTATAAGGTTTTATGGTCTTTCAAACTTCACTGTTAGAGGAATTGAGGAGGCAAGGTCATGCACAAAGAAATATGATGTTGTAGCAATTCAAAATCATTTCAGCTTGCTTCATAGAGATGATGAAAAAGATGTTATTCCATATGCTCAAAGAAAAGGTCTTTTATACATGGCTTACACACCTCTTGAGAAGGGGCAGCTAGCAAAACATTCCTTCCTAGCCCAAATTGGGAGAAAATATGGGAAAACAGCTACTCAAGTTGCTTTGAATTGGCTTATGTGTATAGATAATGTTGTTCCAATACCAAAGGCAGGCACAATAGAGCATGTAAAGGAGAATGCTGGTGCACTTGGGTGGAGACTGTCGAAGGAGGACTGGCTTGAGATAAGCAGATTTTTCTCAGCTAGGTAAAAAACTAAGAAATGTTTTTATGCAACATGAATAATTATAGCTGATTTCTTTGGCATTTCAACAACAATTCTATCTTTGCTAAACTCAATAAGATTCGCATCTCCAGCAACCTTAGCAGCATTGTTAATCTGCTTCTTGCTTGAAATAACAACTTTTTTGCTATCACCATGATTAATAGCTATAACAAGATCACCCTTCTTATCTCCATAAAATGGCTTTACCTCAACTTCTGGTGATGAAGATTCGTAAATAATGTCTATTTTAGTGTCGAGAGCTATTGCCTTGAAAAGCAATTGTATTTTGCCGCTCCAGTCCATGGTTTCTGAAACTCCTTGAATAAGCTCTATGGGCAGCGTCAATGTGTACACATGGCCCTTTCCCCTCACAGCTTTAAACAAAACAGGGTTTCCATTGCTATCAACAGCTATGACCTCTGCATCCACCTCCCTAACTTTATATGTGTATACCGGTGTTGGTATTTGCAAATCTATTTTCTCTCCTTTTTTAATCAATTCAAAGTCCTTGACAAACACTATTGATGTGCTTCCAAAGTATTTAATGCCGTGAGATCCTGCTTCTAACATGTTTTCAACTCCCATTAGCTCAACCCACAAATGTGTTGCAGCTTCATGCAAAGCTCTGAATTCTCCAAATCCTTTGAGAAGCGATATGTAAATAGCTATACCATCGTTTGCAAGTTCTAAGAGTCTTCTCCATGTTGAAGAAAGTGCAACTATTGTGGATGGCATTAGAAACATTTTCTTATCCTCAACAACACTAGGTCTTTTAATAAGTGGTTCATACACTATTGAGCTGTCTATGCTACTCGATGACAGTAGTATGTATGACATTATAACAGGTTCTATTGCTCTCCAAAAACCTATGGCATGTTTGTACCACACAAATTCATAGTCGCTAAACAAGTAAAATGGGGCTATGACTGAAACAGTTGGATTTCTGTTATAGATGGTGTTTATTCTAAACTTTTCAAGTATCTCCAACTCACTTGCAAACCTCTTAACAACTTCTGCAGCTGGTTTAAGAGAACCATCCTTTCTAACAATTCCAAAGCCTAGTTCCAGTGGTCTCCACTCATATGGTGGATCGCTTTCATGTATAAAATCTGAGAAGCACCATATGAATGCTCCAGAAGCTCTATTTGCTAATGCTGTATATAGAATCTCGTTTATGAATCTAGCCTGGCTCTCCTCAGAGTATTGATATGTGCTAAAACCAAACTCCTCTAAAATCACAGGCACTTGGCGATCATTCAAAAAAAGTTCTATCATAGCACCATATCTATAGCCATGCCTAACAGGATCAGTATCATATAGATACAGATGAGGCCCAACATAATCAACATATGGACTAACATTTGGAGTTTCCTGCATATAGCTATCAGGCAAGTCACCAGATGAAACCACAGATCTTTTAGCTATTCCCGAAACAGTTTTTGAGAATGCTCTTAGAAATGCTAAAGCCTCTTCCCTCTTCTCAGCTCTTTTAACAAGACTAAGCTCATTACTCAAAATCCAGCCAGTTGCAGCTGGATGATCTGAAAACTCTCTAACAATAGTCTCTATAAACTTCATAGATTTTTCAATTCCATGAGAAGTATAGATCTCGTTTGGTCTTGCCCATGGAATTTCCCAGTTCTTTCCACTCATATGACCAACAATAAGAGTTGCAAAACCCATTATATTGTATTTTCTCAAAAGATCTAGAAACCTTCTCAGCTTCTCTACCGCATGTGGAAACACATTCGCATTCTCATCAGCAAAATCCTCATTCTTTATAAAGAATCTCACAGCCCTAATGCCAAGACTCTTCATAAGCTCTAAATCCTCTTTAATAGCATTTTCATCCCAATCTCTCCACATTCTAATATTTGTTTTCCTAGGCCAGTAATTCACACCTAGTATGAACTTATACTCGTTATTAGTTAGAAGCAGGCCATAGAGTCTAGCTAAGACCATGCATTATCAACTCTATGTTTTTTAATTCCATTTTACAGAGTATAGCTACAATGAAAAAATATTTAAATCTTAATCTTCAATGATGTAGTCATTGCATATTTGTAGAGATATGATGACTCAATTGAATTGTTGAAGCTATAAAGCATTCAATGTCTGAAGCAAAAAAGCTTATAAGTTTCAATTCTGTTTTGAAATCGGTGTTTTGCTTTGCAAATGGTTTTTGTTGGTCTTGATATTGGAGGTGCTAATATAAAGGCTGTTAAAGTTGTTTATGAAGAGAATTCTCTGAAAATTGCTAATGTTGCTAGAGTATACAATCCTATTTGGGTTCTTGGGCCAAAATCTATTGAGAATGTTCTTAGTGATGTTAAGAAGGTGTTTGGGTTGGAACGTGGCAAATACTATGTTGGAGCTTGTATAACTGCTGAGCTAAGCGATGTTTTTGAGACTAAGGATGTTGGTGTAAAGACAGTTGTTGAAATTACTGAAAATGTTTTTGATGACTCAATCGAGAACTACTTCGTTTCTATTGACATGGGTTTGAAAAGTGGTGAAGAAGCTCTGAGAAATCCAATAGTGTTGGCAGCCGCTAATTGGGCTGCATCAGCATGGCTTTTGGAGAGAATATCTGTTGAGAAAATGATTAGAGACTCTGTTTTTGTTGATATTGGAAGCACAACAACAACCATCATACCAATTGCTAGTGGAAAAGCTATGATCAGAGGCTTTTGGGATCCTGAAAAGCTTGCTTTTGGCGAAATTGTTTACACAGGTGTTTTGAGAACCAATGTTTGTTCAATAGTTGATAAAGTTCCATACAAAGGGTTTTTCGCAAGGGTTTCCTCAGAAAGATTTGCCTTGTCTGGAGACATACATCTTGTTCTAGGCTATATAAAAAGCGATGAGTATACAACTGAAACTGCTGATGGCAGAGGGAAAAGCTTTGAAGAAGCTATTGCAAGAATAGCTAGAGTTCCATGTGCAGATACCAAAATGCTTAGTGTTGACGAGGTTATTGAAATAGCTAGATATGTTTACGAAGCACAGGTGTTCAAAGTTTTTGAAGCTCTTATGCAAATAAGGTCATGGCTAGCATCAAAAGGATTTAAACCAAGTCTTTTCTCAGCAATTGTAGCTGGAATTGGTAAGCACATAGCTGTAGAAGCTTGTAGAAGAGCTGGATTCAAAGAAATTCTTGATATAGACAATGTTGTAGGATCCAAAATAGCATCTGTTTTCCCTGCATATGCCTCAGCTTTAATGGTTGCTGAAAAGGTTTTGAGAAAATGAGTTGTTTTGTCGTTAAAATATCTGGTCATCTAATTAGAGATACACAAGCTTTGAAAAATCTTCTAAACGAGATTGAGAAGCTAGTTAGGGAAAACACAAAAATTGTTGTTGTTCCTGGTGGAAGTGTTTTTGCTGATTATGTTAGGGAAATTCAAAAGGAAATTGGCTTTAACGATGATATTGCTCATTGGATGGCTATAAAAGCTATGGAGCTTTATGGAATATACATAAAGCATTTAAGCAAATCACTTGTTGAGGCCTATACCATAGAAGAAATAATTGAAGCATTTACAAAAAACCTTATACCTGTGGCCATGCCACACAAGATAATGAGGCAATTCGATGAAACTCCACATACCTGGGATGTGACAAGCGATTCAATATCCATAGTCATAGCATCTAAACTCAAATGTAAACTGGTTTGCCTTGCAAAAATGGTTGATGGCATTATAAACAATAGAGGAGAGCTTGTTGAGAGGTTGAAAGCAGATGATGTTGAGAATATGAATCAGCAGGTTGTGGATAGGTATGTTCCAAAACTTGTAAAGAAATATGGAATAAGTGTAGCAATATTTAATGCTACTAAGCCATGGATATTAAGAAGTATAGTCAATGGATTAAAAGACAAGTACACATTAATCTTTCAATTCCATTTTTAAATTCTACTCATCGCTCTCTTAGGTGAAATTTTCCATTAGAGGATTCGAAATTGTTTACTAAAAATTGTGTTAAATGGATGTATAAAAGCTTTTAAGCTTAAGCTCATGTGACAGCAATGACCATCATTTATCGATGATTTGATGAGATCATCGGCACAAGCATTGCAGTGAGACTCATGGAAATTATTTTGAAAGAGTTGAGCAGATCACATAGTATGTAAGAGAACGAGGAAAGAGATGCTGGCAAAAGAAGAGGAGATTGTAGATGCTAAGGAAGAGGGTACTAGGTTTTTGCTTCAGCTCATGAGTTTTTATCAGCAGTCAAAGGTTAGAAGCTTAAAGCTCATTAAAAGCTTTTATATACAATTTATAGTGGACTCTTCAAAATCCGGCAATGGAAATCCCAAAGGAGGTTGAAAGAATGCATTAAGGAAAAAATAGGATAGATTTAATATAGCGCTTTTCTAAGAATTTCCATGTTTATAACTCCTGCCTTGAATATGGAGCCTGTTTTCACATTGTTTACAGCTATTACTGCTGGTGCAAATATTTGTGGATCTACTTTATATAGAAAGTCCCATCCATAGATCTTCACAAGTTCTGTAAACGATTTTCCATAGTCTTTCGATGCTAAGCTTGGGGCTTTCTCCACAAATCCTCTTAGCTTCTCATCATCATCAAACTCGACCATGTAAAATGTTGAGCCTCCGTAGAGAAGCATATCATTGGTTCTACCAGCCATTACAAGTGGATCTGGATGTAGTGGTGCTACTGGGCATACTCCAAAGCCATATCGAATTGTTTTTATGTCATAGCCTATGCTATGCAGTTTGAATATACCTGTTTCAACTATTCTAGCACTAACTTGCACACTTCCAGCTATGCTAGCTGGTGATACAAGAACTAGGTAAAGGTTTTGTGGCAAAACCTTGGTTTCGCTAGATATATATGCAACAACATCTTCAGATGGGTATCGATCTGTTTCTAGAACAAGCACAGCCTCATCTGATTGCTCTGAGTAGCCAAGGTAATCGAATAGTTTCTTTGGTTTTCTAGCCAATGCTCTTGCAGGTCCACTACCATTTGCAAAAAAGTCTTTCACTTGAATTCTCCAGCCAGCAAGCTGAGATGCCATGCAGGATTCAACTGGATAATCTGTGGAAACCTGAACAGCTGGCAAAAACACGTGGTCTAGCTGCACACCAGTTAATGTTACTGATGCTAATCCGCCAAGACATATTCGGGAAACAATTAGACCTGCCTCCAAACTTCCACGAGTCTTCACACCTGCATCAACTACTGTAGCTCCACCAATTTTTGTAGTGATTATTCCAAGCTCCTTCTCTCTTGAGATAGCATCTGAAACTATGTTTGCAGCTATTTTATTCATTGGCTTTGGAAAAGTGTGTGAACTTGTCATATAGACTCCTCCAAAAACTGTTTATACACATCTATAATATTTTTATTGTCTTCGTAAGATATTTGCAAAACTCCTCTTCCACTAGAAAGCACATCACCTATAAACGTAGCAAAGGGTTTGTTAAACGATATTCCCCTAACTTTTAGAGAAGGAACTATAGAATCTATGTAGAAACTTGGTGACATTGCCTCCACCCTACCACCAACAACAACTCTACCACCAGACATGCCAAAACCTGGGTATATACCAGCACTGCCTTTAACAACAATTGTTCCACTGGTAATGTCTGCACCAGCAAAGTTTTTCGCATTTCCATCAACAATTATTGCACCACCTCCAGCCCCCCAACCAAGATATGAACCAGCATTGCCGTGAATAACTATTGTTCCTCCCCTCATACCCTTTCCAGACTTCTCCCCGTGGAGTTTGCCACCAGCTCTATGCCCAACATCACCAAAAACCTCAATAGATCCTCCACGCATTTTACAACCAAGATAGTTTCTAGCAGAGCCATGCACAATTATGGATCCATTGCTCATTTTATATCCTGTAAAGTGTCCAACATCACCTTTAACAACTATTTTGCCACCACTCATCTTGTATCCTATAAAGCAAAGCTTGTTTGAGCTATTCTCAATGATTATCTCAATTGAGTTTGGGTCTTGAGATGCTTTTGAAGGTCCATCAACACTGAATAGAGTATCTAGAGTTGCTTCAGCTCCACCCTCTAAAATCCTTAGTTTTCTAATCTCATCTAGGCTTTTACCAGCAAACTTGTTTGGGGAAATGCTTCTAGCGTCAATCAAAACTTTTGGTGTTGAAACAAGCTTTAGAACATAGCTCACTCTACTCACCTGAGATGTGTTTTAATAGATACTTCAAATGGATTTCTAATCTCGTGTTTCCCAATAACGAAGTTGTCTAATGCAACTGTGTAGTACTGTTTGAATGCAGGTTCCAGATAACTCATCAAATTCTTTTCAACATCTTCTGGAATCTCTGGCTTGACATAGAATGTTTTTCCATAAACTGTTTTAACCACCTCACCCTCTTTAACAACAATTTCACCACTCTTTATAACCATCCACGCTCTGCTAAATGCTTTGATGAAAACATCATAGTTTTTGGATATGTCAACCTCATTTGGATTAATATCGTATATAGCAACATCGGCATCAGCACCAATACCCAAATGCCCTTTGAAACTCTCTACACCAAGAAGCTTTGCAGGCGATGCTCTAGTAACTATGGCTATGTCGTATAGGCTATACTCTCTATCTATTGATGGCAAAACAGATTTTCTCAAAGCTCTTTGGTTAACCTCCTTCATAGTGTCCTCCCTAGCTTTTTTGCTTACAAGCCATGCGAAAATCTTTGGATAGTCAAAGAATGTTCCAGCATTTGGATGATCAGTTGTTATAAAAACTCTCCACAAATCATTTGCTAGAAGAGCTATCTCCAAGCCAATAACCCACTGAATTGTATTGACATAGCTCTTCTTCCTATATCTATATGGAACTATGCCAGATGCTGAATCAATTTCTGTATCTGAGCTAGCCCACTTCCACCTAGTTAAATGATACAACACAAACTCAAATGGGGCATCCGCAGTCATTGTTGTAGCAGGTCTGCCGAGAATAACCTGCCCAAGGTCTAGAGTCGCATTCGGATTTCTGTTAAGCTCCTTAGCTATTTCCTCACCACCACTCTCCAGCGTTGCCCACGAATCCCCCTTGTAGCCAGTAAACTGAACATGCGTTATGTGCATTGCTGGCCCAGGAGCTAACCTTTTCACAGACTCTGAAAGAGTCATGGTCTTCAACGTTGTTACATAGTTTCCTGGATAACCAAGCCTGTTACAGTGAATGTGTACTTTGTGAGGAATGTTTATTACTTGAGCTGCTTCAGCAACAGCTGTTATTATTTCTTTTGGTGTAATGCCATAGAATGGTATTTCCTCATCAATATCGATACCCCTTCCCCTGAGAACCCATGCAACATCAGAACCAGGGTCAACAAGCTTTAGAGAATACGTTTTTGTGGCATATAGCAGCCATGCCAAGTAGGCTACAAGCAAATCTTTTTTACCTTCCTTTATAAGGTCTAGAACAATCCAGTTAGAATCCACCAAAACATATGCTGCTTTATCAATTATTGGAATACTGTTTAGTTCATGGTGTGTATGCCTTGTTTTTATAGGTGGTGTAGCTGGTTCAACAACAAATGTGTATCCAAGTCTTGCATATCCATATCCAATTCTATAGGCATTTGGAACTGTAAGCCCTGTTTCAGCTCTTGTGTATGGAAGCTTGTGTGGCTTATTAGTTAGGTAGTGGTCCTCTGGTCTTATCATTCTACCAACATTAACCTTAGGCCCTGCTATGTGAGAGTGAATATCTATTCCACCAGCCATAACAACCTTATTCTTAGCATCTACAACAACTGCTTTGCTTTCATCAATTTCTTTTGGATCAACAATTTTACCATTTTTAATGGCTATATCCATAACCTCTCCTTTAATATTATTTAGAGGATCAAACACAATACCATTTCTTATGAGAATCTCCATCACTTTGCCAACCCCTTAAACTCCTTAATTTTTTCAAGAAGCATTTCAAGAACATTTTTATCGCATAACACACCCTGTGGAGGATCCAAAACCTTTCTCATGTATATTGGAACCCCATCCATTCTGTAGGCAGTTCCCTCACACTCTATTCCTGTTAATCCTACAGGTATAACTATATCTGCGAATGATGTTGTTAAAGACCACTTGGCGTCAACTACTATTACAGGTATTTTTGATAAGTGCTCAACAGCTTTTCTTGGGAAGTGGGCAGCAGGATCTGAGGCTATTATTAAAGCAGCATCAACATCTCCATTTGCTAGAAGATCTGTTGCTGATGTTACTCCCACAAACATTCTTGGAAAGCCTCTTGCAAAATCAACTGAATATGGATAACCAGTATTCCACAGCAGAACATGGTTTGCTCCTGTAACATTGTAGTGTCCTCTCATTGGCAAGAGAACCCACTTTGTCCATTCATTGAGTTCTTGAACAAGCTTTATGGCCATTTCAATGTTTTTATATCTGGCATCGTTTTGTGTAAGCCCCATGCCAAAGAATATAACACCATATCTAGCTGTTCTCAAAATCTCTGCAAGCTCCAGTATCTTCTCCCTTGGAACACCAGCTACAGTAGGAGCTTCAATCTCCAAATCCCTTATAGCCATTCTCAAAGCTGTTAAAAGCTCCAGGTCTTTCCCAGGCTCAACCTGTATGAAAATATCTGCAAGTTCTGCACTCATAGTTTTTCTAACATCAATTACGATAATCTTTCTTTGCTTCCTGCCCTCAACAAATCTACCCTTTGACGTAATAAGTCTTGCAATGTGGTTTTGATGAGCCTCTCTAGGATTGCTACCCCAAAAAACTATAACATCTGCTAGGTGAAGCACTGGTGCAAATGTTGGTGTAACTGTTCCAACCTCTTGAGCAGCTAGAATTGTTGGCCCATGGCAAACAACAGATGTGTTGTCTATAGCTCCATGGAGAATCTCAGCAATTTCAACAGCTACATCAATTGCTTCTACGCATGTATTTGAAAGTCCATATATCAAAGGATATTTGGAGTTCACAAGAATTTTAGCTGCTTTCTCAATAGCGTTCTCCAAATCAGATTCAACAAACCTATTCCCATCTCTTACATAAGGCTTTAAAATTCTGTGTTTATGATAATTAAGAAACTTTGCTATGGATATGGAGCATCCACCAACATTTCTAACAATTCTCGTTCCATCAACTTCTATTGTTAGATAATCACACAAATCCCCGCAAAACGGGCATGTAACATTTTTCACAACTCTTTTTTCGCCAGATTTCACCTCAAGATCTATCATGGGAACCTCTGGAACCTTGGCTCCAAGACTCTTTAAAATTTCTTGCAAAGTTGTTTTTGGTTCTTGAGCAGGCTCCACTCTTGCTTTAGTGCTTTTGAAATATGGTATTCCAGTTCCATCAGTATCAGAATCAACTACAAAGTTTGCCCAGGGGCCCATTGGTATGAATATTGATCCTTTACCAACTTTCTCACTAGCCTTCACAGGTAGCACAACTGATCCATGATCTGTTACTATCTTAACTAAGTCCTTTACACCAAGCGTTTTTATATCCTCTGGATTCATCTCTGCATAGGCAACTGCATCTCCGTATTTGCTTGACCACTTACCCTCGCTCTCCATCCACATTCCTTGAGCAATAGATCTGCCAGTTACTAAAACAAATGTTTTCTGCATAGAGAATCTAAACCCTCACATCAATATCTTTAACTATTTCCAAAGCCTCTTTCAAGTGAAGATGGTAGGGACCTAGTTTACCACCATAGTTACCAGCATCTATTTTAACAACACCTGGAACAGTTGAAGCAGCTTTTATTGCTACACCCATTGCCTTAAGTACATATTCTTTCCTCAATCCATTTATAACAATTTCATACACACTATTGACCTCTGGTGGAATTCTAGAATCTTTCACAACACCTTTGAGAACAGGGCAATACAGGTGGTTTGTTGTTGCTCTAAGCTTTGGATATTTCAAAGAACCTACTTTAGAACCTGATCTAACTATTCCACCTGGGAAAGGTGTTACAACACCTCTCACATATTTCCTAATAGCTTTAACAGCTTTTTCAGCTGCTTGAAGCCCAGCCTCGCTATTTCTTGCAAGAATGAGTATGTTTCCACCTGCAACAGCTTTTACAACCCCAAAGCTATCTTCAACTATGAACTCGCCCTCCATAACTGGAATTCTCCAAATCTTTCTATTGCCAAGCACATCCTCTTTCTCAAAACCATCACCAAACTTCGCCAATGCCTTTCCAACACCCATTTTTCTTTTCGCCTTTGGCAAACCGTTGAATGCTGCTGTTGTTGGGGCTGTTAATATGCATTGACCAACTCTAGCAATTGTAACTAGTTTGAGGTTCGCAGGATCCGTGTGATATATTTGAATAGCTACACCAGGTCTTGAATCAGGGGTTATTCTCGGAGATAGAAGTGTTTCTATGCCACATTCACCAGGAGATGCAATAACCGATGTTCCAAAACCAGTTGCAACTCTAGCAGCTGTTAAAGCCCATTTAAAGCTCTTTGCGGTTACAATAATTCTTGTTGCGTACATGGGAAATGCTTCAGCAAATGTATCCTCAACTACTACAGAGCCTAGCTGAAGCAAAAGAATACACCACGTGCGATGCAGTAGTTTACTTCGCTATCAACTGTTTTGCAACACTCCAAGCCTCTTTATATTCAAAGATTCCCTTGGCAGACTCTACAGCACGCTTAAACAACTCTGCAAGAACCTTATTCTTTAGTGTACCTATTCTCAAAGCACCAACACCGTAAACCCCAGGCAAAATCTCTTTGTCATCATCATTTGGATCCAAACCCTCTACACCAGTTGGTGGAACAGCATTAACATCAGCAACAACTTTAACCCTTTTACCACAGTTTCTAAGAGTCTCTAAATTCAGCAGCCTTACACCCGCAGCCCCAGTTGCTAGAACTAAATCAGCATTTTCTATAGCTTTACACATCTCGTCTTGTGTATGCGCCTTAACACCAGTGACTACCTCAGCCCCAAGCTCCTTATTAACTCTATTCGCAACAGCAACAGCTTTCTCCATGCTGCGAGAAGTTACAAAAACTTTTGCACCTTCCATACCAAACATCACAGCAGCTGCTACTCCAACAGGGCCAGTACCAGCAAGAATAGCAACGTTTTTGTTTTTGAAATCTCCAAAGCCATGCTTTACACAAATCTGATACATCTTAGCAACAGCTGCAGCAGCAGTTGTGTTAGAACCACGGGGATCGACAACAACAGCAAATTCGAATGGTGGAAACATAGTTTTTTTAATTACCTCAACAATTTTCTCAACTTTCTCAACATCATATCCACCAACAAACATCTTTGTGTATCTAACACCCTTTGGACCTCTTGGAAACATAGCGTCTTGAACTATTCTCTGAGCATCAGCAGGCTCCACATTGCTATACAGCAAAATATGTGCATCTGGAAAGAGATCAGCAACCATCAATGGTTCAAATGGACTTACATGCTTATCGGTGTCTAAAAATAGAAACACTATTTTTGGTTGTTGTGAAGACATTTAGTCACCAAAATATGTAGTTATTGTATACAATTTAAAAACTCTTATTAAAATTATATTCGATTAAAAAGCTATTACCAGAATTGGTATTGACAAAGGTTTTTTGCTGAAATTAAAATACTTTGCTTTTTACATGGGAAGAAACCAAGTTTTAAAATGAGCATAGATAGTTAGATAGTCTATGCTGATTGAAGCATTGATGCAATTGTTTTTGCAGCTTCTGTAAATATCTTAAGAAGCTCTTTGTCATCATTTTTCAAATAGTCTATGAGTCTCCCCTCGTTTAATGCTTGTGAAAGCTCTGGTTTTATAGGTATTTCAGCAAGTATATTAACCCCCTCTACTCTGTATTCACCAAAGATTTTGTGGATAGTTCCACAAACTGGGCACTTGAAATAAGCCATGTTCACAACTGCTCCTAGAAGCCTTATTCCAGATATCCGCACAAACTCCTCAGCTTTTTTAACTACGTGAGCAACTAAATCACCTGGTGTTAAAACTAGAATAGCTCCTTTCACAAACGGTTTAAGCGATTGAGCAATTGTTAAATGCTCATCACCTGTTCCAGGAGGCATATCAACAATTATAAAGTCTCTAAAACCCCATTTAGTTTTTGAAACCAGCTCGATTATAGCTCTTGTTTTAAGAGGTCCTCTCCATACAATTGGGCTTTCCCTTCTATCTAGCAAAAGCTCGAAAGAGGCTATTGCAATGCCGTTAACCTCCAAAGGTGTTATATAACCCTCTACAGTAGCACCCATAAAACCAGATTCAGCACCCAAAATCCATGGAATACTAGGGCCATGAACATCGGCATCGAGAATAGCAACGCCATAGCCAAGCTCCTTCAAAGCTATGGCCAAGGCTGCTGAAACAAATGATTTTCCAACACCACCCTTACCACTCATAACAGCAACAACATTTTTTACACTCCTCAGATTCTCAATGTCTATACGCATCACCATCAAAATCACCACAACACATTGATTTATACTGATTAAGAAAATGATTTAAGCACACAAGAATATATCTTTAAACACTATAACAGTTTTAATTGACTCACCAAATATATTATTACACCAGGTGTTTCACAACAAATGAAGAGAAAAAGAACAAGAAAATCTAAGCATAGAAAAAGAACGTTGTTGTATATAGCTATTGCAGCTGTGGTAATAGCTGTTGTAATTACGTCAATTATAGCTTTTCAAGCATTGCAAAAAACACAACAAAGCGAAGGCATACCAGTTTATTTGGGATCTGAGAAAATTGGCTACATTTCCCCAAAATATGTGGCAGAGCTGAATAGTAAAGTAAGCAATGCTATTAAAACCAATGCTTCCATTGATACATATAAAGACTTGTATTACACGCTAGCAAATGCCGAGGTGAATAGTGGTATAGCTGGTTATGCATTTTCAGTTCCACACATAGTCGTTGTTAGCAACTATACAATAAAAGCTGTTGTAATAGGTGAAATAACATCGAAAACATTCTGGAATAATATAACATCCTCAACACAACGCATTATAATGTTTGGCCGGACTACGTGTCCTCATTGCCACAACATGTATGAATTCTTCAACAAGTACTACAAAAACATGACAACTTTTATCTGGCTTGATGCAAAACAGTGAAGAACTAACTTCATTTAATATTCGATACTTTGATGCTGCACTACTTACATTAACTCATGTTTTCTTATAACTGGTTTTGTCCACGAACCTTTCGATACCCATGCAACAGAGGCTATGCCTGAGAATATGTTGCTTAGTGCAAATGCTATCCAAATTCCTGTAGAGCCCATGTACTGTGATAGTATGTAGCCTAGCAGTATTCTTATTGCCCATAGTCTTACAATTCCTATTATTGTTGGATAGAGTGTGTGACCAGAGCCTCTACCAACAGACATTCCAACAAAGAATAAGCCAAAGAATGGAAGTGTTGAAAGTGCATAGGTGAGAAAGTTCTCTGTTTCCCTATATATATTGCTAGATACTGGGTCTTCTAATGTTAGAAACAGTGATATGATGCCTCTTCTAATGTTGTAAACAACTAAAGCCCCTACTGCAACACTTGAAGCAACTACTAGAATGGACATTTTTGCGTAGTGTTTTGCTTTATCAATTTTTTCAGCACCAAGACATTGACCAACTGCAATAGCTGTTGCCTGTGTTAATCCAAACAATGCAGCATCTGCAACATCGATAACAGTAAATCCTATTCCCCAAGCAGATGCTGCTACAACACCAAACATGTTTATTAGTCTTAGCTGAAATGTGAATGCAAGTGAGTTGAGAATGTTCATAGCAAGTACAGGAGTGCCTATGCGAATTACTGACTTTAGCCAAAAACTGTCTATGTCTCTTGTAAACATTTTCTTTATGAACGGAAATCTCTTGGTAGTTGCATAAACAAGTATTGCACCTCCAACAGCACGAGACAAAACAGTGGCTATGGCTGCTCCAGCAACCCCCATTCTTGGAAAAATCCACATCCCCATAATCATTAGCGGATCTAGAACAACATTCAACAACGCTGAAACAGCGTTAACTATAGACGGTGTTCTTGTGTCTCCAATGCTTTGAAGAATAGTTGAAAAACATAAAACAAAGTAGCTTGCAGAAAGATCAAATGCTATTATTCCAGAATACTGCATAACAGCATCGTAAAGCTCCTGGGGAACAGATGTTACAGTACCAAACATTAAAGGTCTGAGCAGGTAATATGCTAAACCAAAGAATATTCCAAAAGATGTTGAAACAGTAATGTACTGTTTAACAGCTTCAGCTGCTTCATCATACATTTCAGCACCAACATACTGAGAAATTAGTGCTTGATTAGCAGCTCCCAAAGCCATGGCAAGAGCCTGGAAAAGCATAACTGTTGGCCAGATTTGTCGAGGAACACTTACAAAGATTGGTGAGTATTGGGAAAGCCAAAAAGCATCAACAATGTTATAGGAGATGTTAACAAGCTGAACCATGATAATGGGAAGACCAAGCCAAAGTAAAGTTTTGGTGGTAGAGCCATTCAAAATCCTATCTCTATATTCATTAAAAAATCCTCTGCCAAGCCTACTCAACTAACTCTCACTTCACTAACAATATATTCTTCAATTTTATTTTATTTAGACTCTAAACTAATTATATTTAATTTAGTATTGCATCAAGCCCTAGTATATAAATTTTTGTATTTTGTATGGATAGAAGTAAACACGGTTTTACAGTGAAATATGTTCACGTTCTGTGGTATTGTCTACACCGAAAAGTTTTATAGACTCCAACTCTATGTTTTAGAATGTGATGGAAATGAAGTATGTGAGAATTTCTCATAATAGTGGATTAAAAGTTTCTGTATTGTGTCTAGGCACGTGGTATTTGCCTAGAAGCAATACAAAGGATAGTTTTGGCATATATGAAGTTGATGTTGATGGGACTAAGAGGTTGTTGAAAAAGGTGATTGATGCTGGAATAAACTTTATAGATACTGCTAATAGGTATCACGGAGCTGTTGCACCAGTTCCACTTACACATGTTGGCTATGTTGAGAAGCTTTTGGGGAAGTTGCTCAAGGAGCTTAATGTTGATAGAGAGAGTCTTGTCATAGCAACAAAGGTTGGTGGTGACATGGCTTCTTGGCCAAATGGAACAGGGCTTAGCAGAAAGCATGTAATGTGGCAAATTAGGGAAAGTTTAAGTAGGTTGCAGATGAGCTATGTAGATATATACTATGCCCATAGATTTGATCCTGAAACACCAAAGAGAGAGGTTATGTCAACTTTTAACGATCTTGTTAGAATGGGGCTTGTTAGATACATTGGCATGAGCAATATACCTGCTCCCGACTTGGTTGAGTATCAAATGATTGCTGATGAATATGGCTATGAACCTATAACAGTTCTTCAATATAGATACAACTGGCTTGATAGATCAATAGAATCTGATATAATACCTGTGGCAAAAAGATTTGGCATGGGCTTAGCAGTATACTCACCCCTAGCCCAAGGTCTTTTAACAGGAAAATATGTTGATGTGAAAACAGGAAAATGGGTTATTCCACCAGGGTCAAGAGGGGAAATATCTGAGGGGCTGAGAACAATGTTTACAGACGAAAACTTGAAGAAGTTGATAAAATTTGTTGAATTTGCACAATCAAAAGGTGTTACACCAACGCAACTAGCAATTGCATGGATATTGAAAAAATCTGAAGAGTTTAATACACCAATAATACCCATTATCGGAGCGACAAAGGAAAACCACATTGATGAAGCTGTAGAAGCTCTAAAAGTGAATTTAACTTCTGATGATATGAAAGCACTTGATGAGATAAGCAAACAAAGTTAATATTTTTCTACTCTAAAGTTTTTACCCCAAAATTTTCTGCATCTTGAGTGTTACTGTTACACACAAGTGAATTTGTTATAGGCGCAGATTTTATAAGCTCTGTAAGAGTATACTCAGGCTTGAGGTGAGTGAAACATGATAAGAACAGGTATACTCAGATCAGTAACAACATCAATAAGAAACGTGTTTAGCAAAAACAGAAATGGCGCTTCCAACTCTGAGAAGAGCAGTGTGGAGAGTGTTGAAAGCATTGTGATATACAGCAACAATAGAATGAGAGACTTAGTAACATGCATACCAACATTACCTGCACCAGTATGTTTTGAAAGGGATAGAGACGGCTACATAAAGATTATGTAGAGAAGCACACTGTTTTATAGAAACATGCACTAAAAACTAGTGATTTTTTCAAGTAGGAAAGAAAGCATTTTTCTTGCGTTTTCAAGCATCCAGTGATTGTTATTGAAAAACACATACACTTTTTTAGGGTTTAAATCAATTATTTTTGTTGCCAATTCTTTTAACTCTTCATCAGAATATTCATAAGAATACCACTCCATTCTTCCGTGAAGCCTCAAATAAACTATGTTATTGCTGGAAGCAATCCAAGTAGCTATTGGAGAATCTATGGAGACAAGAGTTATACCCAATTTTTTCGCTAGTTCAATTGTTTCTTTGCTAAACCAACTAAGATCCCTAAACTCAACAGCTAGTCTATGGCCCAAGCCACTACTTTTGGAAAACATTTCAAGCTTTGCCACATTGGCTTCGCTTTTTCTAAATGTTGGAGGCATTTGAAATAGGTAAAAGTCTATGTAGGAATCGAGAGACTTAAACAACTCAAAAAACCTTTTCCAAATCTCATAACAATTCTCACTTAGTCTATGAACATGTGTTATGCTTCTATGAACCTTAACAGACCATCTAATTGGTTTCAAAGCAGTTTTTCTAGCCCATCCAACAACCTGGTTTCTGAATGGGAATCTATAGAAAGAAGCATTAAGCTCAACAGCATTAAGTTGAGAATTTCTCAAATACCAATCAAATGTGCCATCCTCATTCCAATCATACATCCAACCAGATGTACCAACATAAACCTCCATCTTTCAATTCCATTTTTTGGATTCTGATCCTGGTTCTATTGTTTGAGAGTTTCTATTTGTGTATTCTTTTAGTGTTCACTATAAATTGTGTTGAATTGGAGTTAAAAGCTTTTTAGCTAGATAAGCTCATGTGATGGTAATGATCATAAAACATCAATAGTGTAAAGAAATCATTGTTGCAATGCATGCATTGCAATGTGTGAATTGTTTGATTAAGGACGTAACATAAATTTGAACCAAAAGATGAAATTAGAAGAAAAGCTTATGTGATGTTAAATTTCTTGAATATGAGGACCTTGGCAGGATCTATTGCTATTGTAAACAATGCTGAGTATGCTAATGCAGCAACTGTTTTGTCTAGGCCTATAGGTGTTATTATTCCTCCTAATGATCCTAAGGCGATAAATGTTGCTATAACCCCGATTATTGATATTGCAAGTTCTCTACCTGGTTTAGATTTCCAGAACCAGCTTCTTTCCCTAACTATGAGAACTCTGAATTGGCTTGTGAAAACCATTATAAGTAGTATGAATGTTTGCATTTGTTGCATACTGAAGTGGTATATTGTTTGCCCTAGGTATATCGCTATTAAACCTTCTATCAAAAGCAGTACACCAAGTATTGTTGAAGCCGAGGCCAATTCTTTGAATCTCCACTTGCTTGGATTTGTTGTTGGTTTTGCATTGTCTGTTGCAAGAGACATTGTTGCAAAGTCATTTGCGAAAACCAGTAGAGTCATTCCGAGAAGTGATAAAACATCGTATCTAAGAATTATAAAGCCTATTACGAGTAGAAGTGTGAATTGAATTGTTTTAGTAACTTTATTTATTATCCACGTTAAAGCTCTTTGATAAACCTCTCTACCTGTTAGAAGAATATCTACAACACCCTCCAAACCAGGTTTCAAAAGAACAGCACCTGCAGATGCTTTGGCAACATCAGTGGCATTGGCAACAGCAATTCCAAGTTCAGCTTGTTTAAGAGCTGGTGCATCGTTTACACCATCACCCATAACACCAACAAAATGCCCATTGCTTTGCAAGCTCTTTACAATAATGTATTTATCTTCTGGATAAACCTCTGCAAATACATCAGCTTCCTCAACAAGACCTCTCCTAGCATTTTCATCAACAGACTTCAGCTTTTCAACAGTAATAGCATTTTCGCCAATACCAACCATTTTAGCAATTTCCTTAGCCACAACAACATTATCTCCAGTAACCATCTTAGGCTTAACACCAGCGCTTTTCATCATGTCAATAAGCTGTTTAGCATTTGGTCTTGGAGGATCGAACAAGGCTATAACACCAACAATCTCATAAGAGCTGGTCTCAGATTTCTTCACAGCAACAGCTAGTGATCTAAATCCTCTGTTAGCAAACTCCTCAACAATTTTCTCAACCTCCTCAACACTACTTGCATTATTAACAAGTTTTGCTATGATCTGAGGAGCACCTTTTGTTGCAATAATTCTTTCACCATCTACCTCAACAAGAGCTTCTGCTCTTTTTGTTGATGGATCAAAGGGCTTGAACTCCAACACTTTATATCTTCTCTTTGGCAATCCAATGCCTTTAGCATATTCAACTATAACAGAGTCTATTTGATCCTTACCCTCATGGCTTGATGCATAAAAAGCAAACTCAATTACATCATCTTTTGTAAACCCATTTAACGACTTTACATCAGCTATCGAAAGCCTGTTCTCAGTTATTGTACCTGTTTTATCTAAGCACATAATATCAACTGATGCAGCATCCTCAATAGCGCTAAGCCTAGTTACTAACACATCTCTTGATGCAAGTCTCGAAGCCCCAACAGCTTGCATTATGGTTAAAACAGCTGGTAAAGCAACTGGTACAGCACCCATCAATATTGTTACAGCAAATGTTGCTATAGCTATTGGAGTGTTTTTCAAACCAGTTGAAACAGCAAATATAATTGCTATAACTATTGCAGCTATCCCTATGTACATACTGTATCTAGTAATTGCAAACATAACCTCTTGTTGATGAGACTTTGGCTGAGCTATTTTAACAAGCTCAACAGTTTTCCCAAAATAAGTATTTCTCCCAGTGTTAATAACAATAGCTTTTGCACTACCTCTTCTAATAATTGAACCAGAATATACAACACCACCAACAGATACCTCAACTGGTAGAGACTCGCCAGTAAGCATTGATTGATCAACCGTTACATCACCTTCAATAATTTTGCAGTCAGCTGGAACAACATCGCCAAGCCCAAGAGCTATCAAATCTCCGGGAACAAGATACTTAGCATCAACCTGAGTCCATTTACCATCTCTCAGCACATTAGCTTTTATAGCAAGCTTAGACTTTAAAAGCTCCAAAACCTTTCTACCTGACTGCTCATGGTGAAAACCAATCACAGCATTGATAAACATTAAAGCAAATATTATTGAAGCCTCCAAATAGTGTTCAACTGCAATAGACAATACTATAGCTATTTCAAGCAACCAGGCCATTGGATTCCAAAATCTTTTCAAAAAGCTTTTCACAGGGCTTTCTCTTCTCTCCTCAACATAGTTAAAACCATATAGACCAAGTCTCTTGTTAGCCTCATCAGATGTTAAACCGTTTATGCTTGTCTCCAAAATTTTTAAGGTATCCTCAACACTAATCTTCTCAAAATCCTTGCTACTTCTAATCTGCATGCATATCACATCTTTAACCAAAGCTGAAACTAAAAACAGTTGCTGTATTTAAATAGTTTTTTCACTCACAGCAAATTCATACAATTGAGTTTTTATTATCAGAGCCTTGTACTTTGATGTGAAGAAGAGAACTTAGCTTAGTCTAATCATGGCATATACTGATGCTGTTAATATCATTAAGGATAGTGTTGCTGAGACAATGCTTTTTCTAAAAATAGCAATCGCCAATAGCACTGCAAAAAGCATTGCAATTATTGTGACTGTAAGGTCTTTGGTTTTCTCACTTGATTTGGGTGTTACCCTATATGGTATTCTAATTCCTATGAGAGATGCTATAACATATGGTATAATCGATATGGATGTTATTGCTGATAGCGCTGACGCTCTTCCACTAACATAGGGTTTGTCATAGTCTGTGAATTCTCTGTGAAACTTTGCAATATTTATAGATTCTATAGCCAATGATGCAAAAAATGCTGTAATCAGTACCGCATCCGTTACTGAACATGGTCTTGGAGATTCAAATAGTGGTGAAATACCTGCTAAAATGAATCCTATTCCAGGCAGTATTGCAATAATTGGTTGCAGTAGATAGAACAAAGCCTCTAGCTTAACCACAGTGTTTGCAGGTGATTTTATGACATATAAACCAAATCTCTTGAGAATATCTGTTGCTCCATATGCCCACCTTCTTTGCTGAATCAAATAGGCTTCAATTGTTTTTGGAGCTCCAACACACATAGGCTCTATAAGCCTTGGCTTGATACCCCTGTACAAAAGCTGTGTTCCAAGCCATAAATCATCCTGAATAACATCAACTCTGTAAAGCCCTATGCTACTCAAAATCTCTTTCCTAATAGTTACTCCACTGCCAAGTGGATATATAAACAGGTTTTTCAAGAACTTGTTTTTGTAGTATAGCCAGCTTCCATACTCAGTTAAAAAGGCTATTGTTCTAGAAATTCTAGTTAAGCCCTTGTCGCATACCCTCCACCAAGAAACACAAACATCTCTACATCTCATCATAGACTTTAGCACATCGTGATTTGGATAGCCATCAACATCTATAACAGATATGTTTTCACCAAGTGAAAATCTAGCACCATCGTTTATAGCACCATTTCTACCACCAAAACCATTGAATCTTCTCACAATGAATATTCCATCCCATAAAACAATACTATTTAGAACATCAAAAAACATTTCATTGTTAGTGTAATCAGCAACAACAATACACTCAAAAACATTTCCAAAATCATTGAAAAGCCTCATAAAATGCTTTGAATAGTTTTCAACAACATCTCTAGGCTCATTCTTTATAGGTGTTATGATGGAAAGAAAAACCCTGTCTCCTTCAACAATATCACTATGCCTTGCAACACCCACACCCCTCAGTAGAAATGCGTGGTATAAGCTAATAAAAAGTAGAGGAAGCACTATTAATGCAAGTGATATTGTTAGCAACATAGATACTATCTCCCACGAGGATTCTAATAAGTTTTCATTGTTAAACAAATAAACCTTATTTACAGCACACCTGCTTTGCTATATTGGTGGTTGTAGCATTGGCTAAAGAAGATTTGTTTAGAAATCCTCCGAAAATCTTTAGAGGAATACCGTTTTGGTCTATAAACGATTTTCTAAATGTTGACGAAGCTGTTAAGCAAATTGGTTTACTGGATGATGCTGGTTTTGGTGGAGTATTTTTCCATGCTAGAGAGGGTTTAGCTACGCCATTTCTTGGCGATGACTGGTTTAAAGTGTTTGAAGCTGTTGTTAAAGAGGCTGAGAAAAGAGGGTTAACTGTTTGGATATATGATGAGGATAGGTGGCCATCTGGATTTGCTAGTGGGTATGTACCTGCTTTGGATTCTAGGTATAGGGCAAAGTCTCTTGTTATGATTGTTGATAACAAGTGTTACTATGGCAATGACACAATCGCTATGTTTCGCTGTATACCAGATGAGAATGGTCTTCCAATAAAATGTGAAAGAATATATCAATCTGAGCAAGACCCAAGATATGTTTACCTAACATTTGTGAGATATGTTGCTGCTATTGGTGATAAGTGGTTTTCTGGTTTTTCATATGTTGATCTACTTGATGAGGATGTTGTTAAAAAGTTTGTGGAAATTGCCTACAGGCCATATATTGAGAAATTCGGAAATTACATAGGTTCTGTAATCCCTGGTGCCTTTACTGATGAACCTAATATAACATCTTCTAGACCTAGGGCAAAGCCACAGCCATTTTCATGGGTTAGAGGCCCTAGAATGCTTTTGTATAGCTTGCCATGGACAGATAAGCTTCCAGAAGTTTTTGAGAAGCTAAATGGCTATAGCGTTGTTGACAAGCTTCCAGAGCTGTTTTTCAATATTGGAAGCTATAGAAAAACCAGGTACGATTTCTGGAAAACAGTAACATTGATGTTTGTCAACTCATTCACAAAGCAAGTATATGAGTATTGTGATAGAAATGGGCTGAGGTTTACAGGGCATTTTCTAGCAGAAGATGATTTAGTGTCTCAGCTTGTTGTTGGAGCTGTTATGCCTCACTATGAATATATGCACATACCTGGCATTGATCATTTGGCTTATCAAATCTGGAACTCTCTTTTAACAGTTAAGCAAGTTGCTAGTGTTGCTAACCAACTTGGGAAGGAGAGAGTTCTTTGCGAAGCCTATGGAACTCTTGGGAACTACCCATCTTTTGAGGATAGGAAGTGGATAGGCGATTTCCTCTATGCTCTTGGAGTAAACCTATTAAATCATCACCTAGTTCCATACTCTATGAGAGGAAGAAGAAAAGCTGATTATGGGCTAAACTTTCACTGGAGTCAGCCGTGGTGGAAATACAATAGATTGATTGAAGACTACTACACGAGGTTAAGCTATGTTCTCTCACAGGGGATTAGAGTAGTTGATGTTCTCATAATACATCCAATGACTAGTGTATGGAGTGTTTATACACCTGTTAATGATTCTGAAGCAAGAAAATTGAATGAAATGTTCATGAACTTGCTGAAGAATATGCTTAAAATGCATATAGATTTTGAGTTAGGCGATGAAATGTTGTTGGCAAAGTATGGAGATGTTGAGCAAAACATGTTGAAGGTTGGTAGGGCAAGATACAAAGTTGTTTTGGTGCCTCCATCAATAAACATTTCAAGTTCCACTCTAGCACTTCTAAAGAGATTTGTGGAATCTAGAGGAACACTCATAGTTTTAGAGCCGAAGCCTACTCATGTTGATGGTGTTGAAAATAGTGAAATCCAAAGTATTTACAGCAAAGCAGTTGTTGTGAAGAATTTAGCTGAGCTATCCAATGTTTTGAAGAGTTATTTGAATGAATTTGAAATTGTTGTTGAAAGCAATGATAGCCAGGGAAATGTTATTGTGCATGCTAGAAGAGTTGAAGACAAGATAATGCTGTTTGTAGTAAACGTTGATAGAAACTCAAGTTACTCTGTAGCCATTGGTGTTAAGGGTTGTTACAGTGTTGAGGAGTGGGATCCATTTACAGGTGATATCAAAGCTTATCCACATGACTATAGAAATGAAAGAACATACATTGAATTTACTCTAAAACCTGTTGATTCAAAGCTTTTTGCCTTTAAACCAAGCCAAAGTGGCTATGCAAAAACTGAAAAATCTATTGCTTCACTTCACAAAGTTGATGAAATTAAGCTTTCTGGTGAGTGGATTGTAAGAAGAAGGGACAAAAATGTTTTAGTTCTGGACTATGCAAAACTCTCTATAGATAATTCAGAGTGGAGTGAGTTTCAGCCTCTTCCAAAAATTGTTGACCAGCTTTATTCATATGGGCTGGGAGCTAGTTATAAAGTCAGATTCGAGTTTTATGTAAAGTCAAAGCCAAAACCACCTTTGCATCTAGTTATCGAAAATCCAAAGCAATTCAGAAGAGTTGTAGTCAATGGTAATCAAATTGATGTTAATGTTGATGATGGGAAGTGGATTGATTGGAACTTCAGAAAGTATGAAATATCCAAGTATATTGTGCAAGGTCTAAACTATATCGAGTTGGAGGGGGTTGCAGGATTTGAGATAGAGATAGAGCCACTATACATTCTAGGGGATTTCGGTGTTGTAGAGTGTAGTAAGGGCTGTTCTGAAATAGTTGATGAGAAGAATAAGCTTGTTTTTAATGAGGAAATTAACGTTGTTAAACATGGCTATCCATTCTATGCTGGTGAAATGGAGTTTATCAAGATGTTTAGAATTGATCGCAATGATTTCGACAAAGCCTATTTAGAGATTGAGAAAATAAATGCTGCTTTGGCGATAATCTATGTAAATGGCTTCGAAGTTTCAAAAGCAATTTCATCATCACTACAAATCGATATAACGAAGTATGTTAGGAAAGGTGAGAATGAGTTGAGAATTTTACTTGTTGGAACTCTTAGAAATGTTCTTGGGCCTCTTCACAGAGAGGATTCACAATTCACATCACCTTTAACATTCTACATTGTTGATAATACATGGAGAGATGACTATGTTTTGAAACCATTTGGATTTAGAAATGCCAAAATAGCTTTTTATAAAGAGTCTGAAAAACAATAAATCTGCTTAAATTTTTTAAAAATTAATAGAGCTGCTTATTTTCATTAAAATTTTTAAGTCTGCTCATAACACATTAACTAGGTGTCTTTAATTGTTTTGGTGAGGTCTATTGTATCGATAAAAAATAGAAGTAAAACAAATCTAATGGTAAATACGAGAGGAACTAAATCAAAGAATGTTATTTCAACACCATTGTTGCAAATAATTCAATTCTTCTATTGAAAGCTTATGGTGAAATCAGATGAAGATGCCTATGTGGAATCCTATTGC
>NZ_JASNVW010000006.1 GCF_030186535.1 Ignisphaera cupida
TTGTAAGAACCAAATCTAGGAATATAGTATTAACATTGTGAAAACCAAACCTATATACTTATAACACAAAATGTTCGCTATGAGGATTATTGTTTTCAAAGCTTCAAATAACGTTTATTAACTTGTAAAGTAAATATTTTTTGGTGCACGGGTAGGGCCTGGGGGGCTCGCCCTCCCCCGAATCCGAAATGGGCGTAATGCGGGGGCCAGTAACCCATTATGTGGGTGTGTGGTGTGTGTATAAACCACCCACACTGCTATGAGCTCCGCCCCGTGGGGTCGATGGGGATGGGGCTACCTCTGTAGGGAGGTAGCTACCATCCTTGCAGGGGGATGGTCAGGTCCGGAAGGAAGCAGCCTAACCCCTGACATCGACGTTCACGGGTCTACGGAGTGAGGTTTGGTGTGGGTGGTTTGTACACACACCACACACCCACATAATGGGGGCCGTGCACCGCTTATTTTTGTGTGATGTTTAATGAAGCTGGAGGTATTGGATTATAGAGATGGTGTTTTACGAGTCAGGATTGATGGTCTTGATGATTTATGGATTTTGAGTATGCTTGTGTCTAAGGGGGATGTTATTAAGGCTCGTACTACAAGAGATGTTAGTATTGGTGATGAGAAAAGAAGAATTCCCATGACTTTAGCTATTAGAGTTGAAAAAACAGAGTTTCAGCCTTTTACAAATAGGTTGAGGATTCATGGAATAGTTGTTGAGGGTCCTGATAGATTTGGTGTTAAGGGGTCTCATCACACAATATCTGTTGGTGTTGGTGATGAGATTGTTATTCAGAAGGTTTCTTGGGATCCTAAACTAGTTGAGGAGATTTTGAAAATTGTTAGACCGTTGAATATTTTGCTTGTTGCTGTTGATTTTGATGAATACGCGATTGCCCTTCTTCAGTTACAAGGTATGAAGATTATTGATTCTGAGAATGTGTCTCTACCTCTAAGTGATGAATCTTTTGAAGTTGCTGAGAAGGAGCTTGTTTCTGAGCTTACTAGGAAAATAGTTGATTCTGCTCATAGATATGGTGTGGAAGCTGTTGTTATAGCGTCTCCAGGTAGTTTAAAGAATAAGATTAGGGATGCTGTGGTTTTGCTTGACAGCAAAATAAGGATATTTCTGGATACTGTTGCCAATGGTGGTTATGCTGGTTTACAAGAGCTTCTCAATAGAGATGTGTTAAGCTCGATAATAAGAGATACTGCTATAGCAAAGGCGTCTGAGGTTATCGATGAGTTTGACAGGCTTTTAGTGAAGGACATAAACATGGTTGCTTATGGCATGGACAGTGTCTCGCTTGCAGCTGAATTAGGAGCTGTGAAGAAGCTGGCCATAGTCGACGAGATGTTGAGCAGCTTTGATGAAACTAGATACAAGGTTGAGAAAATGTTGAGAGATGTTGTGAATAAGGGTGGAGACATGGTTATAGTTCCCAGCAACACACCTGTGGGTCAAAGAATAAAGATGCTAGGTGGAGTTATAGCAATTCTTAGATACCCATTAGAACTAGATTTTCTAGGTAATCAGTGAATAATTCCATTACAAAATTGCTTCAACAATTAATGAATTTCAATATTTTAAACAAAATCCTTATCTTAAAACACTCAAGATTTGAAGCATTGTATAAAAACAAAATTCTCAACTTCCACGAAGATTCATATACAATTCATAGCATTATTTTTTGCATCAGCTTCGTAAAGCATTTCCAACGGTATACAAATTCTCCGCAGCTACTCTCATGCACCTTATCATTGAAAAGTCTTAACCAAGGCAATTCATGATTCAAAACGTATCTATAAAAACATATGCTCTAAATAATGATCTTTAGGTATACAATCAACTAGAAACAACTATTAAATTGATACATTAATACATTAACAAGTACATCAACACTGCGATACCCTATGTTGCTAGATTTGTAAGTGTAGCTCAGGGAGAAGATGTATTTAGGTTCTGAAGCATTATATCTATGTATAGAATGACTTGTTTTTCAACACATGTTACTGGGTTTCATTAAGTTCTTAGACTTGTTAAGAGTTTTTGAACTGATGTTGCTGGCTTATGTGGTTTTAACAGGGGGTCGTAAGCTATATGCTATTTAATGGTGTAGTTAAGTGGTGCTTAACTTTCGTGCAGTAAAATTAAGCAGTTTTATGAGTGCTCAAGAAGTCTGATGAAACTCCATAGGGTTTGTTTTACCCAATTGAGTCTATATATGCTTGTTTCCCCCTTCTATATGGATAGAACGTGTCTATAAGGATAATTCAATTCCTTTTAAGCAATAGCTGTAGAAGCACTTGTTGCAGTTCTTAATTTTGTTGTGCTAGATAATGTGGGATTTGGCTCAAGTGGCTAAAGTTCCAAATTTAATCATTTTATAAGCTGTGCTATTTATGCTGTTAAAAAGCATGTTGTTTATACTGCAATGCATTAGTTGATTGACTTACTTGTGTACTGGCTTATCAATTGTTTAAGAGATTTATAGCGTGAAGTGCTTTGCAAATTTCCTATGAAGTCTCAAAATACTTTATCTGCAAGTATATTTGTTTTTCAATTGTATTCGGTATTCTAATCACTTGTGCCATTTAATAAAAGCTCTGAATCTTTTGCTACAAGCTCTAAGGCTACTTGCTATTTTGTTGCAATTGAATGTGTTTTTGTTTAATTAATTGAATGGTTGTGTAAAATCCAACTACTTGTTGAGTCAGTAGTGCATCAATTAGTATACTGATAATGCATCTTCAAAGTGTTTTTAGCGTTACCTCAATTCATTTTCGTTAAAGAGAATTTCCTAGCTAATCTCATATATTTTCAACAGAACTTGATATGAGTTCTCCAGGTTTTCAAAGCTTTAATATCCTCATAAATGTGTAACTTCTTGAGTTTGTGAGGATGTGTGTTGATATGAGTAGGGAAAAGCTTTTGTTGAAAATCTCTGGAAAGATTGTCAATCCTGATAATCCAGAGATTATTGCTAGATATGCTGATACTATTAAGAAACTTGTTGATGAGGGAAAAAGAATTGCTGTTGTTGTTGGTGGGGGTCGGTATTCTAGAGCTTATATAAAATGTGCAAAGGCTTTGGGTTTGAATAATGCGCAAGCTGATATGATAGGCATTGAGATTGCGCGTGTCAATGCGCTTTTGCTTGCTTATGCTCTTGGGGATTATGCCTATACTCCTATACCCAGAAGTGTAGAGGATGTGCAGAGAGCTTGGAGCAGTAACAAAGTGGTTGTTGTTGGTGGTCTTCAACCCGGTCAGTCAACAGCGGCAGTAGCAGCTGTTGTTGCTGAAACTCTTGGAATTGGTAAAATGCTTTATGCTACTGATGTTGATGGTGTTTATGATAAGGATCCGAAGAGGTTTTCCAATGCTAAGAAACTTAGTGTTGTTTCAATAGATGAGCTTGTAAATTTTATGAGCCAGAGATACGAGGCTGGTGGCTATGAGCTTTTGGATCCCATAGCTATTCAAATAATTAGGAGAAGCTGTATAGAGGTTATAGTTTTCAACGGATTTGAGACTAGCAATGTTGAAAAAGTGTTGAGGGGGGAAAGCATAGGCACAAAAATAGTTCCATGTAAGTAAATTCGTAGTATACTTATTAGCCTTGTTAACCAAAAACAGTTTGGATGATGTTAATCCCGACCGCTTCCGATTGATGAGGTTGCGGTGGCTATCTGACAAATGTGTTGGTGAGTTTTTTGAAACTGCTTGTAACATCTGATACTGGTTTTGAAAATGTTTTAGCTGAGGAGCTAAGGGAATTAGCTAATGCTTCCATAGCTCATATGTCAAGTGGTAGAGTGTTTTTGGATGTTGATGAATATGGTCTTGTAAATGTTTTTCGTTCTCGTATTGCTAATAACATTTACTATGTGATTCTTGTCAGAGAAGATGTTTATACACTAGATGATATATACAGAGTTGTTAAGGATGTAGACTTCACATCTTTTATAGAGCCTAGCCAATCATTTGCTGTTAGATCTGAGAGAATAGGTGAACACAGTTTTACTAGTATTGATATTGGAAGAGTTGCTGGACAGGCTGTTATAGATAGTTATATGCAAGCCAAATTCACTAGACTCAAGGTAAATTTGGATGAACCTGATGTTGAGATTTATGTTGAGTTGAACAAAACAAGGCTTGTGGTAGCAGTTTCACTCACAAGAGAATCGCTTCACATGAGAAGATATAGGGTATTTAACCATCCAGCAGCATTGAAAAGCACAATAGCATCTGCAATGCTTAGAATAGCTGGTTGGAAACCTGGAAATGGTTTGTATGATCCAATGTGTGGTGGAGGCACAATAGTTATTGAAGCAGCTTTATGGACAAAGGGAGTAGAAATTCCGTGTATAGCAAAAAGAAGCTTAGATCTTGGAATGATAGGTAAGCTAGCTCCACAAGCTATTAGTAAGTTGGAGAAGCTTTGTAGCAGAATTCCTGTTGAGTGGGAGAGGGTACATATAGGTGTTGACATAAATCCTAGATTTGTTGAAGGTGCTGTAATAAATGCTAAGAATGCTGGTGTAGATGATTCAACGCTGTTCATAGTTGGGGATTTAGTGGATGTCACACCGAAGATTAAGAGCATGGAGCATGAATTTGGAAAAGAAATAGATGTAGCTGTCTTTAATCCGCCATATGGCTATAGAATGAAGCCTGGGGGTGTAGCCAAGCTCTATAGAAGAACCCTTGAAGTTCTCAAGGAAAGCGGCTTCAAAGAGATTGTTTTTATAACATCAGCAATTAGGGTAACTGAAAATGTTTTAGCTGAGATTAAAAATATTAGTGTTGAAAGGCTTAAGGTAATACATGGCACATTACCATCAATTGTTTACAAAGTTAAATTTTAATGAAAATCTTCTTTATCAGATCGTCGCGGGGTCTTCATTTAATCAAGTAAAACTGTTTGGAGCGGCATCATCATCTTTTTATATGCTGCTAAGAGTATAGGGCTTTGACAGGGTAATAAGCCTATTGTTTTTGCTTTATATAGTTCCACAAGTATAATCTCTTTGGCTCTATCTCAATTCCAAGCTCATCAAGCTTCAAGTAGAGGTTTAGCAATGCCTCTTCATCGCTTTTTGCTTGCTTTGGTGGGTACTTGAAGTAGAATGCTGATGCCCATTCAGGACTTCCTCTAACACTTTTGTCTTTCAATGCTTTGGCGAGCCTAATAACATCTACAAGTACTGCAGATGCCATTGCCTTGTCATCAACCACTAGCTTAAGATCTATCGTTACTGGAATACCCATAAACCCAAGAACCTTCATGTATATGTAGGAAACCTTGGTGTTGCCAAGAAATGGTATGTAGCCACTTGGACCTGCGAATAGGTTGCCAACAATTTTTTCTGGATCTGGCTGTGTAGATGCAACAGCCATTGTCTTGCTTATTTTCTTGCTGTGCAACCTGCTGTGATCAAGCATGTTCTTAAAGTCGCTGTTACCACCAACGTTTAGCTGGTAGGACTCAACTATTTCCCCACCTCTCATAGCAGCTAAGCTTGCAAGTGTTCTATGGACTATTGTTGAGCCTAGCTGACCCTTTATATCATCGCCTAGAATAAGGGTATTGTTTTCTTCAAACATTTTGCTGTAAACAGTGTCGCTTGCTATGAACTCTGGTATACAGTTAATGAATGCTGTACCAGCTCTTGCAGCTGCTTCTGCATAGAATCTAGAAGCTTTTGCACTACCAACAGGTAGCAGGTTTACAAGCACATCAACATTTAGTTCTTCAAGCTCTTTCACAATTTCTTGAAGTGTTGGCTCTGGGTAGCTAGCAGGCTCAAAATCTTCTTGCATATGATTAGCTACACCATCTAATACCTTGCCCATTCTAACAACAACACCTGTTCTTGGGATATTGATATACCTTGGGACTTGATTTGGCTTGGCAAATATAGCTTCTGAAAGATCTTTACCAACTTTATTTCTTGAAACATCAACTGCGTAAACAAATCTTATATCATCAACTCTATAACCTCCAATAACATGATGTATTAAACCATCTGTTTTCTCATATCTTTTATAATATTCAACTGCTTGAACAAGCATAGCCGCAATATTGCCAACACCAACAATTCCAACTCTAACCATATTTCTCACTCCAAATATTTCTGGCGAAATATATACACAGAGATATATAAGTCTTTTTGAGCATAGCAAATAAAATGAGAAGGGTTTTAGAATCATGTCATCAAAAGCTTTGAATAGATTGAAAAGAAAGCTAACAGTGGAAACTCTTTGGATATATGTAGCAAAAACCTTGCTTAATAAAGAGCCTTTGAGAGGCTACGATATTGTGAAGGCTTTGAGAAACGACATGGGCATAAAAGCATCGACAATAACCGTGTACAGTGTCATCTATAGAATGGTTAGAGAAGGGCTTTTAGAAACAATTAAAAGTGATGGTGAATCGCTATACAGATTATCTCAAAAGGGTAGAGAAGAGTTTGAGAAGGCTCTAGAGTTTCTAGAGAACATTTTAAACATTTTGAAAAGTCCTTGATTAGATGCAGAAGCTACAACATTTTTCTTAGTCTCGACATAAGCCCTGAGGTTTTTATAGGAACAACTATGCAGCCTTCAAATAATATGTGCTGAATTGATAATGTGATTAAAACTCTCTTTAAGCATCTATAATCCCCTACAACCCTTATTATAGCCCTACTGGAATCTGTTGAAATAGATGCTACTGTTATGCCACAATCAATTTTATCTAGCTCTCCAAGAAGTTTTGTAAACATATTTTCAAGGCTTTTTACAAAACTTTTCAAATCTGTTTTGTCTTTGCATATGAACTTAACGAGGATATACCTCTTCACTTTTCTACTTTTTTTCCTAACAAGCATAGCTATGGATAGCTCGTCTAAAAGCATTGAAATATATTTCCACATTCTATGTGTATATGCAAACACTATTACCAGCGATGCCAGCGCTATGGCTATGGCAACAATGCTTATAAAATCCAAAGTACTAATCACCATGAAGCATTTTCAATAACTCAACAGGATATACCTCTAAAATCATGCGCCTTTCTCTTTTGCTGAAACCAAGAGAAAAAAACACTATATCAATGTGGCTTGTGAAAAGTGTTTTGGGGTAATAGTCAACAGCACCTGAAGCAACGATGCCAATATCATATTTGAGGGCATGCTCAATAACATCTCCAAGACCTCTAAACACCTTCTCCACATAGACATAACCTTTTTTACTATCGGTAAGGAATTTGATGAATTGTCCCAAGGCAATTTCCAAAAACTTTCGTTCATGTGATTGCCTCATAAAGTTAACCTGTGCCTCATCTACATATCTCAGTGTGTTGGGAGATACTAGAACAACAACGGGTTTGCGAAGCTTTGCTAGTATTCTAGCTGATTGTGTATCGAGAGGAATGTAAGATGTTAGGGTCTTTCTCTTAGTGCTAGACTCATGTGGAATAGATTTTCTCTCCACAGATTTTAAATTCCTTGGCACAAAAACAACATTCTCATTTACAGAAGCTATAACATCCATGCATTTGTCGAGAAAACTGCTTTCCAGTCCAATTAAGCCTGCATCGCTATCAGAATAAACATAGTTTTTAACATCATTGCAAGAACTAAACAATACAAACATGTTTGCCTTACTTCTTGAACCCAAAGAATATCTCCTCAAGAACTCTTCTAATACCATCTACAGATCTAAGCATGGAGAATGACAACACAATTCTTATTACATCATCACCTTCAGAAACAAATGGCTTTCCCAAATAAGCACTTTGCTTATCAACTCTAATAAACACCTTGTTGGTTTTAGCATCATATCTAATCTCAAGAGAATTTATCACATATCTCTTGTCATTTTCGCTAAGAAGTTTTGCAACATGGTCTAAAACCTTTAAAGCTTCCTCATCTTTGAATCTGGCCTCGAATCTTGTTATAACATTTCCGTAGAAACCTTTCATAGACTCTACAACTAGTTGTGTTGAAGAGGCTATTTCCTGTGGAACAAGATTTAGCAAAGCTTGCTTAACCTTTTCACAATCCTCAGTAGCGTGGCATGTTGTAGACATTGCTACTTCTGATAAAGTGGTTTTTCTTTTATCGGTTTCCTGCATACTTCTCACTATACTGCTGCAACAATTTTTATCACATCATCATCTTTAAGCTCATATTCTTTACCTACTCTCTGCTTAGTCTTAGCGTTAATTGCATATAGAAACCTTTTGCCAAGATCTGTGTGAACCAGGTATGCAAGATCTATTGCTCTAGACCCTTTCGTTACAAGATATGCATCTGGAAGAATATTTCCTTTGCTATCAGTATACCTATTCTCATCTTCAACAGGATACACAACAATCTTGTTTAGAGCATTGAAAACAACACTATTTAAAGCTTTTTGTACTCCAGTACCTCCAAACTCCTTCATTATCTCCTTCAGAAGTTCTAAACCCTTTAGCTGTTGCTGCGTAAACACACTTCTATCCTTTATTCTAAACTCTGTATCTCCAGGAAGATACTCTACAAAGCCTTTTTCAACAAATCTTCTAAGCATTAACTCGCCAAGTGCTGTAACTGGTACTATTATTCTATTCGGCAATCTCTTGACAAGTTTTTTGAAAAGATCTTTTGCCTCAGGTATATCAATTTTGTTTGCGGCAATGACTATTGGTTTTGAAACTTCTCTAAGCGTTTTGATGAATAGTCTAAGCTCTTCTTCTCTCCATGACGATGGTTTAGAGTTTTCAAGTTTTGTAATGGCAAGAGCTTTAGCCACATGGCTCTTAGTTATTGAGAGTCCAGATAATCTCTGTGCCAGTGCCTCTATAACCTGGCTCTGGTTCATGGTATCTAATCCTCTTGCAAATCGTGGCCAATCTTTTGAGATTATTCCATACATCCACTCATCATATTCATTCTCAATCTCCACAACATCTTCGATTGGATCTCTATAGCCAGGTTTCACAGGTCTGCCATCCTCATCTGTAGAGCCAGAAACATCAATAACATGTATCAAGGCATCTGCTTGCCTAATTGAATCGAGAAACTTGTTGCCCAGGCCTCTACCCTTATGAGCATCTTTAACAAGACCAGGTAGATCAACAAGCACTATCGGAATAAATCTTTCGCCATTAATGCAAAGAGAGGAGACGGGGGTACAACCTGGAAGCCCAAGTTCTTTATGAACACAGGTTTTTCTAACATATGCAATAGCCTCATCAGGTTCCAAAGTTACAAAAGGTCTGTTCTCAATTTTTACAGGTACAAGTGTTGCTGCTGAAAAGAATGTTGATTTACCAACATTGGTCTTGCCCAATAGCCCTACATAAATTTTTGGTGCAGGCATGAGATTCACTTCAAATTACTAATTTTCATTATTGCTTAAAACTTGTTATCGATAACCAGTGTAAAAGCTGTAAAGAAAAAGGTGGTGCTAGTGGCAAATTCAATGTATCACTACATGGCTTTGATGTGGAAGAGGCCATATGAAGGTGAACATGGTTTATTAATGAAGGAGAGACTAGTTGAGTGGAGAAGACAACCATCTATTGTAAGAGTTGAGAAGCCAACGAGAATAGATAGAGCGAGAAGACTTGGTTATAAAGCTAAGCCAGGTTTTGTTGTTGTTAGGGTAAGGGTTAGGAAGGGAGGGCTTAGAAAACCTAGGCCAAGATCTGGTAGAAGACCAAAGAGAATGGGTGTGTATGGGCATTCACCTAGGAAAAGTTTAAGGCTAATAGCAGAAGAGAGGGCTGCTAGAAAGTATAGAAACCTCGAAGTTCTTTCAAGTTATTACGTTGGTGAAGATGGGCTGTATAAATACTATGAGGTTATACTTGTTGATCCACACCACCCAGCAATACTAAGTGATCCTGACATAAATTGGATAGCAAGTCCAAGTCAGCGTGGTAGAGTGTTTAGAGGTAAAACATCTGCTGGTAGAAGGATTAGGGGATTACTTGCTGTTAGAGGTTTGAGAGGAACGCATAAGCATAAGTGGAAGAAGAAGCAAAAGGAGAGAAAGCTTAGGAAGAGGCATGAGGCAAGTCGTGGTGCTAGACTAATAGCACCTAAGGAGATATATGAGGAGCTTGGAATAGAAAAGTAGAGTTAAATACTTAACGGATCCACATAAACATACAGTGGTTTTTCCAAAGGGTAAAGCCTCAAAACACCAGTGCCCTGACCAGAAAACTTCATGGCGTTTTCCACACCTTTTCTACTTAAATTGAGGTACTTAGCAAGTTTAAGCCAATAGCTTTGCGATGCAGATGAAAGTGCCATGAACATTCCACAGTTTTCTACAATAGAATTAGCGTAGGGATTTAAATCATCTATGCTTTGAGTAGCCATTGCAATAGCAATTCCAAAACCTCTACCATATCTTACAAGAACATTGATAAACTCATCAATAGCATAGTGAGTTAAATGCCATAGCTCATCCAATACCACAATTCTATTGATACCGCCTCCGAAAGATGCGGCTGATCTGCGTAATAACTGTTTCATTATATAGAGTATTATTGTTGCTGAAGCCTTCTTATCCAGGAGAAAGATTTTGTGAAGATCTATGATGATGTCCTTGTTCAACATCATTTCTAGAACATCGGCTGTGGTACTATATACTTTAAAAACATTGAGAACAGCATCCAGAGACTCATAATCTTCAAGTAGCCAGTAACTAGGTATAGCCTCTCCCAAAATGGTTTCATCACATTGTCTACAAAGCCTTGTTACAACATCAAGCAGCTGCTCTCTTACATATGCAGGCATCTTAAAAATAGTGTTGATAGTGTTAACAAATAGCTGTGCATCATATTTAGCACCTACCTCATCGCCACAAGTGCATAGAGGTATGTAATTAGCTGTAACATCCCAAACATTAAATGTTCTTCCTAGAAAGAGCTTCATATAGCTTTCATACTCATTTTTTATATCAAAAACTGTTATTGGAGCACCAAATTTTGTGCTAAGTCTCGAAACAATTACTGAAACCGAGACACTTTTTCCAGAGCCTGATGGACCCACAATAAGTATGTGACTTGATGGTGATTTGGTAACACTCCAATGTATTTTTCTCCCAAAGATAAGGTCAATACCTATGTAAACACCATTACTAGTATCTTCAATGTCGAGAGTTTTTGAAGGTGGTAAAAGTAGTGGCATAGCATAGGCAAAAGAATCTAGTAATATCACCCTAGATTTTTCCCCAACGAAAATTGATTATCTGAAGAGCTTTTCCAACATCTCTAACTCTCTTTAATGAAATTCCCAGGACCTGCTTAGCTATTTGAGGTATGTTAATAAGCATATCTTCATATGTTCTAGCATCATCACATATAATGGCTGTTAATATTGATGTTTCTACTGGCATTACCCCACTAAGTACTCTTTTCCTAATCTCTATAAGTCTCTCAACAAGACTCCTAAGTCTAGTATTCGTTCTATCGCTTTCAAGCTCAACAAGCTTCATTTGAAGTTTGCTATTTATTTTTGAAAGATAGCTATCAGGGCTCAACACACCTGTACTGGATACTGTCATTAGAATGCATCCAGGTGGCGCCAACGTGTTGATATACCTCTTTAAATGAGTAAGAAAATCCACATATTCCATTTCCTCAATTCTAACAAAAGAATCTTCAATAGTGTACAAGGCAACAAGTTTTGCATTAGAGTTGTTGTGACATCTATATACACTTTTTCTAATCTCTTCACAAACATAACCACTTTTATGCTCAATAATAGGAAAAAGCCTTATAGTTTTACGAACTAGCTTGCTAACGTGTTTTAATAAGCTTTTGTACCAGTAAAAGCTATCTAAGATCTTTTTACCCATCTTCTTAGCCCAGTTATAGCAGAGATTTTTAAAGCGATTCCATGAATGAAAGCAATAGCCTTACTCAAATCAAAAGGAAACATAACAAGTTTAGCGCCGCAAGGCTCAAGGATTGCAAGATCTTTATGGCCACGGACAATATCATCACCATTAATAGGCTCCTCAACAACTTTTTCAGAATGTGGCATAACTATAAAGGATTGTGTAGGAAGAAGAACGGTTAAAGCAATGTTGTCACATTCATTAGCTATAACCACTTCTAGTAAGAACCCATTTCTGTATATTACCCTTGAAGACTTAACAACACCACAGCTCGTTGGCAATAGCACCTTGTGCGAAAGCCCATGGGAGAAAGTGGCACTGCTTTTTTCATGTAGTTCAATGTTAAGAGAGGTGTTGTGTTGAATGGGTATTTCAATAAGGCATTCATCATTTAAGGGTTTCACAGTTAGAAGTAGCTTTACATATTCACAATCACCTAGTTTTAAACAGCCATTGTCAATGGTATATAGCTTGTTGCTACACAAAATCTTTAGTTTAACATCAGCATGTTTCAGGCTATTAACATTGTCTATGCATATAGTGTCATTTTCAAAGTTTATTGATGGAGCAATATTAACAAAATGAATTCTATTCATAAACACTAGTTGATGAAGTGCTACAAAACCCTTTTCTTTATTTTCATCAATAAGACATGTCATTATCGCATCTAAGCTACTTATTCTCTGCATATCTTCAATACACTTTCTAATGCTATGGCGCAATTTTTCGTTGCATACTATGGGAAAGCCATTTAAAATTAAAACATCTTCGATAATTTTCGGTTTTTGAAAATAAAATTCAAATTTCTCATAATTTATCTTTAAACATTTCTCAATGGAGTCTATAACTCCATGCACAGTTACATTAAGAGTTAACTTCTTTCTTGAATCAGTAAATATAGATGCTTTTGTGGAGATGGTGCTCAGACGTTTGAACCTTATATGAACATTTTCTGATGGGAAAATCTTTATTGGATATCCAGGTGTAAAAGATTTTAATAATATTGCAAGGCCTTGGTCACTTCGCAATTTTAGAAAAGCAGGTTTATAGCTAAATAGATATTTCACATCTATCCTAAGCAATCTTCCCAATAAATCTATACATAATATGTTTTTGCTATCTGCATTAATGCAGTGAACCAGTGTTGTTGGTGCCTCATATAACTTTTCTATATTAATTTTTTTACTAACAGTTTCTATGGTATAAATAGCAACTCTATTATTACTCAATAAAAATAGCTTAGAATCAGAAACAATAGCATCTTTTGCAGATGTTTTCATAGAAATTAAAAAATCATTTTTTAGATCCATCAATTCTATCTTTTCATTGTTTTTCAATATAACATAACCACTTGCTATATCCATGTAAATACTTGTTTCACTGTCAATTTTTCTCAAAATTTTAAATGAATTTCTCTTTGTATTGTATAACACTAAGTTATTGTCTATTGTACCAAGAACAACATTATCATCTATAAATGTTGCATTCCTTAACGGATGGGGAAGCTCATATATATAGGCGCCATTTTTAGAAAAGTTAATTAGCATTGTTCTATTTAAAGAATTTATGGTTATAGTATTTAAGCCCATGTAAACATCTGTTATGGTAAAATCATCTCCTTTATAATCATGAGCATATCCATAGAGGTTATCACTAATAATTAGTAAAACATTATCTGAGGTTATACACTGTAGAATTTTATACCCATTCATTTCTTTATATATAACACGTTTACACTTCATAATCTCCTCAGGTTGTGTAGGATTCTTTACAATGGCAAGACTTCCCTGATTTTTTACGACATAGCTATAAATCCCTTGGGGCAAGATATAATCTGGTTTTTCAATAATGTATTCATCTACAGTTCCATTTACATGAAATTGAAGAATCCTAGCCTCTCTCTGATTTTGTGAAACCAGAATACAGCTGTTGTCGGTATAAGTTAAAATCTCTTCATAGTTTTGCAAATTAAAATGGAAGCTCTTTTCATTTTTTTCAAGTGCAATACTGTAAACCCTGAGTTTTTCACTATGTTTTTGTATGAATGGCGCATTTGAGAATAGAAGAATATTTGAATACAACATTATATGAGGATGAGAAATTAGAGCAGGATCTAATATTCTAAGTAAATTCCATTGATGTGAATATAAAACAAGTTTGCTATTTCTTGTTAAAACTGATTCGCCAAGTTCTATAGCGATGCTATGCTTCATATCCTCCCTTATTTAGCAAAGCCTTATATAATGTACATAGCTATTAGCCTAGCTTCTTATAATACCTTTTCATATGATAATGAGGAAACGGTGAATTATTTTTGACTCCTCGTGAAAAGTTGTTGATGATACTAAATGCATTGAAGGATAGAATAGCATCTCCAAGTGATGTAATCTCTATAACAGGGTTGCCAAGATACGAAGTTTTAGCATCTTTCCATATTTTAGAAGCGTTGAATATAGTTGAAGTAGTTTACATTCGAGGTAATTACAAAATCTATAGGCTTTCTGATGCAGGTAGAAAGCTCTTAGAGATTTTGCTAAATAATAAAGACATTGTATTTACTGTCGAGTCTAGTGAAAAAGTTCAAGATGCAAATTCAGTAAATCACGTAACAACTAATAGTGTAGTTGAAGCTTCTACAGTTGCAACTTAAAACAAAACAATTTATTAACCTTCTTAACTTGGATCATTAATAAAATGAGGATGTAATGACTTCTACACCAATTGATATTGCAGTGCATATACTTAGAAGTCTCGAAGTATATGAGCTATCCATAACCCCTTTATTGTATAAAAGAATAGTTCATAAAAAGAAGTCGAGTAGGGAAATAACTAGTCAGGAGATTTTAAATGAAATCGTGAATGGCATTATAATTGATAAAGTAAAGCTGTGTAGAGATAATGTTATGGGTAAGTTAATAGGTTTTTACAAAGGATTGTGGCTTGCAAAAGCATCAAGGAAGGGAACAATTTTTAACTATAGTGCAAAAGATTCTAGAGAATATTGCCAAGATGATTTCACAAAACATTTCATTGCTAAGTTTGTTAACCATTATCCAAGGAAGCCCATAATAATGTTTGATGCACTTCTATGGGAACTTCATCATGATAAAGAAAAGAAGAAGGCATTGACTCAATTACTGCTGTCTATAAATACCATTAGACAGTATTTAACAGATTTAAATATTGCAGTGCTCTCACCATCTCATGAAGTTATAGCATTATTCAAATCGTTTAGAAATGCTATTGCTTTGTACAACCAATTACCACATGATCTCATAAGAAATCACAAGGTTGTGATTCTAGATCCATATGCTCATGAGAAGCTTACAGAAAGTGATATAATGAGTGGAGAAGTATTCATCATAGGATTACTTGTTGATGACATGTTTCCAAGACCCTTTGCTACATATGCTATGAATATTCTAAGAGGATTAGATGTAGAGAGAAAATCTATTCTTTACAAAGATAGTGTTATTGGTGTGCCTAAAGAGATAAACAAAATTGTTGAAATAGTTCTAAGTGTTAGATTCAATGGCAAGTCACTTAATGATGCAATTAGAGATGCTATGGGGATTGACAACAAAATCTATAGGATAGTCTACGAGGCTTTAAAGATTTGTAAAACACGTGAAGAGCTAAACAAGATTGTGAAAAAGCTTATGGAGGAACTTCATCTAGATGAAAAATACTATAAGAAGGTCTTAGCTAGAATCAGGAACAGCTCTTGTAGGGGGGCGTGAATAAAATGTTATTTTACCATTCAAATAATCTCTTATGACAGTCTTTGCAGCTTCATCTATGTTTGGCTCTTGACTTTTTCTGAAAAACCAGCCTCTTTTAACAGCTATATGCTCTAATAGCTGTAGAGGATCCGAGGACACTACCCCATATGCCATTTCGATGGAACTTGGATTGTTTTGTAGAATCTTTGCTATAATTTCTCTTGCAATACTTACTGGATTAGGTATGTTGTCTGTAGGTAAGCTTCTTATTAGCATCTCTAACTCCTTTACATCAGGTGGTATAAACCCCGGAGTATCAATTACGTATATACCTGGCAAGATCTTGTATATTGTTATACTTTTTGTATATCCCCAGGATCCTGGATAACGACTTGTAGGTGCTGAATTCTTTCCTTTTAAAGCATTTACAAGTGATGATTTACCTACCTTAGGAAGACCAAAAACAGAAACATTCAGAGGCTTTTTAGATTCAGCATAGCTTAGAAGCAACTGCTTTAACTTTTTTACTCCAAAGCCCTTTAATGATGAGGTGCATAGAGCCCTAATATTATTCTCCATAAAATATCTCATCCATTCTATGCAAACATATTTTGGTACAAGATCACATTTATTTAGCACAAGGATATATTCCTTTTCACCTCCCTTAGCAAGGTACTCAATAACATTACTTTTAATTTCCAGAGGATTTCTAGCTTCAACAACCTCTAAAACAACATCAGACCTAGTTACAATACTCCTAATTTCAGAGTACTTAAGAAGGCGCATCACAACCTAAACCTATTTTCACAAAACCTTTATTTTTGAGAAAAATAAAAAAGTTTTAATAGAGAAAAAGATGATGAACATTTAGCGGGGTTGATAGGTGATAGGGGTCTTGAGTGCTGATGACAAAGCATCAAGGTATTTAGATTCTCTTTGGATTTGTTTGTTACTTTGCCAATTCCATAAAATATAGTGTTTGGATTTAGATTGCGATTCAATTGTGTGTATAGGGATTATCTTATCCTTGGATTGTGAAATTTTCTTAATTAAAAATTCTCATATTTCTACATTCATTTTTGTATTTATATTCATTGTTTGTGAAGCAGCTAAGGAGGTGTAAGTAATAGTAGCTAGCATTGTATTAATTGTTAAGCATATATCCTAGTTAAACTAAGAATTCAGTGAGAAACAAGTTTCTCTGGTGATATGCCAATGTATTTCTGTCCAAGGTGTGGAAGCATCATGGTTGTAAAAAGTGTAGATGGAGTTTCAACACTAGTTTGTGTTAAATGTGGCTATAGAAAAACGCTTAGCAAAGATTCTTCTGTTATGTTGAGAAAATCTACTGTGTTCACTCAATACATTGAGAAGAAAGAAGAGGTGGTGCTCGGCATTCCACCTGGAGCTATATTTGAAGAAACCATTGTTTGTCCTCAGTGTGGTAAAAAAGGTGTTTACTATTGGAGAAAACATGCTTCTTCAGCTGAGAGCTCTGACTCTATAGTCAAAACATTTAAGTGTTCTAATTGTGGATATACCTGGATTGAAATGGAATAGACTTAAGAAATTTTAGATTGTATAGCTTCAACTACTTTCAAATTCTCAACAGCATCATACAAACTTGGTGCATAGGTAGCAGGCCTTGTTTTAACAACTTCTATAAACCATTCCAACTCCTTTTTCAATGGCTCATAATACTCTACTTGAATAACATTCTCTTGTGCTTGAACCTTAGCATTTGACGTATCATAGTATAGTATTTTACCTTTGCTTGTGTCAGCTCTTACAAATAGTTTTGGTGTAATCACATCAATTTCACGGATTTTATAAGGTGAAAAACCATCTACATGTAGAATACAGTAAATGTTATTTGTTGTTCTTAGAACTGCTAATACTATTTCGTCATATGGTAGTTTAATTTTCTTTGAATCGATAACCTCAGCTATTTCATTACTTGTTATATATCTACACAAATCTATGTCATGTACTGCTAAATCTAATAGTACAGGGTAAGAAAGCATGTGTTCAGGTCTTTTAGAAAGTCTTTTGAAAATAATATAGGTTATGGCTTCATTTAATAGAATTTCTCTAAGTTTATTAACTGTAGGATCAAACCGCATTATCATTCCAGGTGCTGCTACAAGCTTGTTTGAATGCACTATTTCTAAAAGTTTCATAGCATCATAAACAGATGTTGCAACAGGCTTTTCTATTAATGCATGCTTACCTTCAATTAAAACACCTTCTGCAACTTTAAATAACTCGCTAATAGATGTTGAAATGATTACTGCATCAACATGTTTAAGCATTTCACGATAATCTGTTTTTGCTATTGGCACTTTAAACTCATTTTTAATGGCTAAAACAAGATCCTCTTTGACATCGCATATCGCCTCCAGCTTCACCTTACCCTCATATTCCAATTGTTTTAAAACTCTTACATGATTTTTGCCCCATCGACCTACGCCTATTACACCGATTCTTAACATGATGTTTCACCATACAATGATTTATAATGCAAAATTAATAGCAGCATTAAAAGTATTTGTGCAAGTATGACAAGACCTACAAGACAAATCTTTTTAACATCAATTAACGTTGTAATATAGTTTATTGTTTCTAAAAAATCGCTTGGTGCAACTATTCTAATTGGCAATAAAGAATATTGCTGAAATATGCTAAGCGCATAGATAATGTAATAGTTTATTGATTGCATAAATAGTGTACGAGCATCCCAATAACCAAGATCTTCAGCCATAAATGTTGGTTCTGCGCTTACAGCAGGAGCTAGATAGAGCATTATTCCAGTCATCGGTACCGAAACTAGCAAAACTAGTAGAGTTGTTAGCAAGTAAAACTTTCTTAAAATTTGACAATCAAGTGCTATTATTGATGTTGGTACAATCCAAACTAAGTAATTTGTATTACCAATTTTGCCAAATACTATTGTTAGCAAAAGCAATATTGATGTTGATAAAGCCAAGAATCTTAACGAAACATAGGGTTTTTGCCTCATGATAATGATGAATCCAAGAACTGTGAAAGAAAGTGCAATAACAAAAGGTATTGTCCAGAGGTTATCTATAATGTTGTTATATTTAGTTATATTGGATTCTAGAACAAATGTTGCTATAGCCCAAGGAGAAGCATCTTGAGGAGGTCTTGTAGCATGAAAACTTATCACATTCTCTACAAAGTTTTTGCCAGATGCAACAATGAATGGCGTTGTAATGGCTAATCCAATAACAAGTGCTATGGCAATATACTCAATAACCTTTCTAAACCCACCTCTTCTATATAGAAAAATCATATGAAGTATTGCAATAACAGCAACTATGGGCTTTATCAATGTGGCTATGGCTAGGGATGCTGCAGCTTTAAAATGTTTTCCACTCCAAATATAAAGAGTTGAAAGCAGTACAAACAACGCAACTAAGACATCAAATTGAAGTGCAAATAGTATCTGAAGGAATGGAAGACTTAATAACCAAAGCAAAGCTATTTCAAATCCTCTACTCTTTCTAATAACTTTAAAAATTATGTAAGCAGGAACTACAACTAATATCAGTTTGAGTATTGCGTATCTCAATTGATATGGCATTATCATGGCAAGAGCATAAATAGAAACAAACATTATTACTGCTATAGGGGGATAAGGAACTTTGCATGTTGGTACTCTACATAATCTATATAATGAGAATAAGTATAGAGGTCCATTCTTCTCTAAAATTCTGTACCAAGAAATCCACCACATTATGTCATAGTAATTCCAACCAATAACTAGAGAAGTTGACAATAGCAGTAATATTAATATCAATATATATTTTCTTCGTCGATCATATAAACTTGGAAAAACTTTCCTACAGTCTTCTACATTCTCTGAAAACTCCTTACACGTACTCCACATAGGTACTAGCCTAATATCTAGTAAAAATTATGTATATTTTTAAATAGTTTTCATCATTATGTTACGAACATTTAAGCATTTCTAAGGCTGCTTCTGTAAATGTCTTCCCTTTTTCATTCTCAATTTTTTTAATTTTTTGATAAAGCTCTATATGTGGCTTATCTTTTTGTCTTACAAAATATGTTATGTGATTTACTAGTTGTTTTGCATCTGTAAAGATCTTTCCACAGGCTTCGCAACGCCAACAAGGTTCTTTTACACTCTTCCTTTCTTTAGAAGATGAAGAGGCGGTTAATGTAGCACCTATTTGAGTAATCTTTCCAAGTATTTCATACCAAAGGTCATAAGGGTTTTCATCACATATTCTAGCAATAGACTTAACAACTTCTATAGTAAATGGTGCCCCAGAGTTTTTCGCAATTTCAATGAGTTTTTCACTACAATCTTTCAATTTATTCGCCAGAGAAAAACTATTTTTTATAGCATTTAATAAGCTTGCTACACAAAATGTTGTTATGTGATGAATGTGGTGGCCTTGCTGAATATGTGATGATGCTTAGAAGGGCTGATTGAAGAAGGGTCATAACGATGAATAAGACTTATAAAGTCTAGACAGTAAATGATGTTTTTGAGCCGCCGTAGCTCAGCCTGGTAGAGCGCCGGACTCATATGCTATTTAGGTTGGGAGATCCGGTGGTCGCGGGTTCAAGTCCCGCCGGCGGCATTATTCATCTCTATTATTGGGTTTCAAATTAATAAATATGTTATTCTGGAGAGAGTATTTTTGGTGTTGTACTTGCCGTCTTTAGGTTTTGAACTAGATGATATAATGATATGTATCTATGCATTGAATGATAAAGACATGGACTGTGTTTCAGAATCATTACAGGCTATTTATGAAATATCATCATTTTTAGGAGTTAAAATAAGGTACTCTACATTCTCATCACTAGTAAACTATGTGAGAAGCTGGGCTATGTTAACAGACTTTGAAAAAGAGCAATTGGCTGAGTTAATAAGGCTTCTAATAGAGGAATACAGAAGATATGAATATGAAGAGGTTAAGAAAATAGCGCAAAAAATATTTAAAATTGCTATAGGAGCTCAAATAGAATTTAAATCAGCAAAAGACGCCATAGAACTAGCACTAAATGTTACCTACGCACTTCTAGTAAGCACAGTGGCAGTTGAGTCTTCAGAAAAGGATAGTGGCTTGGTAATGGAGCTGATAAAGCCTCAAGAAGCTAATATAATAGCTTAGAATAAGCTTATTTCCTCATATATGAAGAGAAAATAAAGGCTTGTAATGCATAACCCATTCAAATCATAGTTTTAGGTATATATCGAAAAACTTAAAATTACAACAGCTTAGAATAAACACTGTAGCTTAAAACCTCTAAAAACTAAGAGCTGAAAAACTTGGGGCCGTAGTTTAGCTTGGTAGAATGCGGGGCTTGGGCCCCCGTGGTCCGGGGTTCAAATCCCCGCGGCCCCACCAAGAAATAAACCAATTTTACACATAAGCTTTGGTCTGTATCAATATTACTTTCAGGCGATTTCCAGCTTAGTTATGGTAATTACAGTAAAGTAAATAGATATGATATTTGGAAAACATTATCTTAAGATTTAATCCCAATAACATTCTTGTTCATCTATAGTTATTATTGCTCTGTTTTAGCCAAGTATTTTTAGTAGGTGAGTCTCTTGGAAAATGCCAAATATGTTTATGTTACTACACCCATATACTACCCTAATGATAAGCCTCATTTAGGACATGCCTATACAACTGTTCTTGCAGATATTGTTAGCAGATGGTATAGGTTAATAGGTTATGAAGTGTTCTTTCTAACAGGAACTGACGAACATGGTGCTAAGTTGCAGAAAGAAGCTGAGAAAAGAGGAAGGGATCCTAAGAGTTTTGTTGATGAAATGTCAAGTATTTTCAAAGATTATTGGAGAAAACTGGATATAAGTTTCAACAGATTTATTAGAACAACTGATGAAGATCATGAAGCTCTTGTAAGAAATGTTCTGAATTTGCTTAATGAGCGTGGCTACATTTATCGTGGAATGTACAAGGGATGGTATTGTACAGCATGTGAAAGGTATTACAGCGATAGAGAATATGTTGTTGAGAATAACACACCTTTATGTCCTATTCACAGAAGACCATTGGAACTCGTTGAAGAAGAAACATATTTTTTAAAGCTTTCACAATTCAAAGACGCTGTGTTAAAGATTTTGAAAGAAGCAGATGTTGTGTATCCAAAGCAATATGCAGATGAGGTCATATCCAAAATTGAGTTGGAGGGGTTGCAAGATCTGTCTATCGCTAGACCAAAAGAGAGGGTTAGTTGGGGCATAGAACTGCCATTTGATTCTAGATTCACAGTTTATGTATGGATAGATGCGTTACTCAACTACTTAACTGGAGCAGGTCTTGATAAGAATGAAAAACAGTTCAAAAATCTTTGGAGCAACTCTATACAGTTCATAGGTAAGGACATTCTATGGTTTCACACAGCAATATGGTTCTCACTACTCCTAATGCTAGGTTTGCCACCACCAAAAAAGCTTGTTGTGCATGGCTATTTAACTGTTAAAGGAATTAAAATGGGTAAATCAACAGGAAATGTAACTTCAATTGATGATATGATTGCTAGATATGGAAGTTCTGATGCGGTAAGGTTCATAATAGCTAGAATAGCCAACTTTGAGAAAGATTCTGAGGTTTCGTGGGATATATACGACTCTATATATATGGGGGATCTCGTTAACAACTATGGTAATCTGGTTAGAAGAGTAACAAGTTTGGCTATAAAGATATTTGGTGGTGTTGTAAAAAAAGAAGTGGATTATGAGCATGCAAAGAAAGTTGAAAGCTTAACTCAAAAAGCAATAGAGCATTATAACAATATTAGAATAGCTGAAGCAGTGAAGACAACACTTGATATAGCACATGAAACAAATGCATATCTAAACAAGCAAGAGCCTTGGAACAAGGAAAACCCAGTTGAAACAATATACTCAGCACTAGAATCCATAAGATTAGCATCTCTACTTTTACACCCAATAATGCCAAACATAACAAGTCAAATCATAAATGTGTTAGGAATAAGCACAGAAAAATCGTTAAAACAATTCATGTTTGGTTATATAAATGAGTATAGGGTAAAGGAAGCCCCAATACCATTCAAAAAATTGTCAATGAAATAAAGCCGAGCAAGATACAAAACACTTAAAGCAACACAAAAACACATTACTATTTATTAAAGAGCCGCCGTAGCTCAGCCTGGTAGAGCGCCGGCCTCGTAAGCCGGTGGTCGCGGGTTCAAATCCCGCCGGCGGCTCTACAAAAACTTTGAATTATATTCACCATAATAGTTCTACAATGGTATTACACAACCTTCTCATCAACAACATTCTCAATTCAAATGCTTAGTACATTCCACCAAAATTTTTCTTCTTTCATTGTTTTGATCATGTTACAATACAGTTTATAAAGTCAATATAGTTATTGGAGTGAAAGATGTACAAGGCAAAAAGACCTCGTTGTATAGAAAAGATTAGAAAAGGTTTAAGTGAAGCTGTCGTAATTATGATAGTGATACTAATAGCTGTTGTAGTGGGTTTTGCAATTAAGTCTTGGTATGATGCACAAGTGAGAAAGTTACCAGCTACAGATATGGCTGTTGCTGAGTGGAGTGCCACATTTAGCCAAGGCAAATATATAGTTGCAGTCAATGTTAGAAATAATTTGGATAGAAATTTGCAAGTTATAGGTTACAGAGTAACACTTGCAAATGGCTCAACAGTAAATAACGTAAACATAATACCTGCACTTCCACAAACACTTAATTTGAAAAGTAGTCAAAGCTTTGTAATAACTATACCTGTAAAATCCTCATCAGATTCACCAATATCTGTAGAAGTACAGGTACAAGACACATCAACAGAAACAACAGCATGGATCAAGGCAGTTGGCGGAATACAAATGTAATGGGATTTTAATGCTATTTACTACGAATGAATTTAAAACAAACTTTTATTTTTAATTCTTATCAATTAATAAATTTGGATACTAATTCAAATAATGCAAAATTCTATTCCTTATGCTTATTACCAAGTAATGGCGGTTTAGATAATGAAGTTAAGCATTAAGAATCTCGTAAAGCATTTAATCATTTTTTCACGATTACCTAGAAGAAATACGAAGTATGAACTTGGAAGGGACTCTACTAGGTATATACCTATTGTTGGTAATGTTTTGTTTAGTTATGTTGTTGGTGCTTACAAGATTGATATTACTAATGATAATGGTGAAACGATATATGTAGCAACTCCTCTAATAGACAAACATATTTTTGATTCTATAGAGAGTAGGCTAGATGATATTATTGCGCTTATGAGGAAAGGTAATGATATAGGTGATGTACTTGTTGAAGTAATTGGTATTGATAGAGGTAACGTGGCAGAAGCTATTTATGCCTTAAGATCTGTTACTGGTTATGGAAAGTTACAGATCTTTCTTGATGATCCATACATAACAGATATTTCTATTGTTGGCCCTGGTCATGTGTGGGTTAAGCATTCATGGGTTGAGCAAAAAATTCCAGAGGTGGACTTTATAAGAACTAATATAGTTTTGGAATCATTTGACGAGGTTGTAAAGCTTCAGCAACTCATAGCAACTAAATGTGGTACGTATATATCAACATCGAATCCAATAGTTGATACAGCTTTACCACCTAAAGACGGTGGTCATAGAGTTCACATGGTTGCATATACAATTTCAACATCTAGAAGACCTGAAATAGTGATTAGAAAGAAGATGCCTAATCCACCAAGTATTTATCACATGGTAAACCAGGGTGTTTTGCCTAAAGCTGTTGCAGATTTATTCAAGGTTTTAATACGTGCAAGGGGTTCAATGATAATAGCTGGACCGCCTGGTTCAGGCAAGACAACATTACTTAGAAGCCTGCTCTACTCCTTTGTTCCTCCTGGATGGAAGGTAGCAATAATAGAAGATACTGGTGAAATAGATCCTCCACCAGGCTCGTCATGGGTTAGATATACAACATTTGAACTTGGAGTTGTAAAGATAGATCTTTTTGACTTGGCCAAAGCTGCTTTAAGATCATCGGCAACAAAAATTATTGTTGTTGGTGAAACAAGAGGAGAAGAGGCAAAGGTTTTGGTAAATGCTCTACTTGCTGGACTTGGAGGATATTCAACATTTCATGGATCTAGCCCAGAAGAGGTTATTACAAGGTTTACAGGTCCACCAATTAACTTGTCACCTGTGCAAGTAGCAATGTTTAATTTTATAGCTATTATGGGCTATGGTGAAAAACCTAAGAGGCAGCTAAAAAGGCTTGTGGAACTTATTTATAATGCTGAAAAAGGTTATATGGATTTTAATATTGTGTGGGATAGGGAAAAGGATGGACTAAATATATCATTTGAAGAGCTTGTTAAGAGGATTAGGAGATGGAGTGAGCTAAGAATTAAGACAGAGATACCAATAGAACAAATATTAAATACTGGTGATGTACTATCATGAACTTTGTCAATGTTGTGATAAGTAGGTATAGGAGGTTAGTGGCTTTAGCAACAGGTAATTTAGGTAGATACAAAAAAGCCTTTGAGGAGATTAGAACAGCTTTGCTATTAACACCTGTGGCTTTTGTAGTTCCACTGCTCCTAGCTTTTCTTGGGGGTTTGCAGGATACATTAATGCTTGTCTTTTTGGGTACAGGTCTTGGCATATCTATATGGATAAAGGTTATAGATACCCTAACCTCAATTTCCAGTTATAGAAAGAAGCTTGATGAAGAACTTCCATTCTTTGTTTTAGAGGCCACAGCAGTTAGCAAAACAGGTTTGGAACCTGTGGAGTTGCTGAAATTTATAACAAATAGTAAAGTTCTATATGCTTTTAGTGAGCTTGGAAAAAGATTTTTAGGATTATTTGAAATTTATGGAGTTTTTGAATCCTTATCATTTCTAAGCAGATTAGCAGGTGATAGAACAAGGCTTTTTCTATCAGAATACTTAGCATCGCTTTCCTCTGGAACAGCTCTTCAGTATTTAAGAGATAGAGCAATGGATTTTGTTAAAGGTATTGCAGTTAATGTTGAAAGAGCGCTCAACAGCAAAATAACCATATCTATATTAATTGCAATTCTATTTTCTATAGCTCCTGTTATACTTATTTCTATGTCAACAATGTTTATGGTAAACATTGAGCAGGGAACTGTAAGCGAGAATTCAACAATTATAAATATAGTATCTGCTTTGATAGTTCTTGTATCAGCTCTTACATGTTTTATTTTACCCGACTATCCCTATGTATCGAAAGTTATAATAGATAAGAAAATGTTCATGGCTTATAGAGCACTATTTACATTTGGTACAATAGTCTTGGCCTTTCCACCACTAATGCTTGTACTTGATTTAGCTGATTTAAATACATTTAAAACCTATGCCTTTTACAGCTCTATTGCAGCTATAGCTATTGGTGTTTACCCATTTATAAAAACTCTTACTTCTTTAACCATTAGAATAGACGATGTTGTAGAGTCTATGGCTAATCACATAAGAGTTTATAGAACAATGTACTTATTTAAATCTAATAAACTTGAGAATCTTGCAAAAAAGAGTACAAGACTATGGCTTATAGATTATTTAAATGAGTCCATAGAGTTTTTCAAAACATTTGGAGATACTGATCCATATATATTCGATATATTCACAATGTTCGTATTTGAAATTCAAAGAATGCTAAGAAAAACAATGTTTTATATCTTATTGGTAATCGCAGCTATAGTTCTAGCACCATATTTATCAACAGCAACAATAAGTCTTGGTGCAGGTTTAGGAATGACCAAATCAATTATATCAATGGCGTATATAGCTACCACTTCATTTGGTTTTGTAGCAAGCAAAATAGCAATGGGAAAAAACATATCAACATTACTACCAGGGTTTGCAGCACTGCTTTTCACATTAACACTATAAAATTAGTTAATGCATTATTCATAGACATTTGTTGATGGTAATTGAATAAGCTTAAGATTTTCTGTACTTCAGATGCAAGATAAGATTCTTGAAATCAAAAACAAGCAACTCATTTTATAGAGCCTAGTCATAAGGTGGAGATAACAAAATGTTTGCAATACCTTATAGCATCTCTAGGTAGGTGATGTTGAATTGGATTTTGCTCTTCCATATAGCATAAGGTTGTTTAAGGATCTTGGTTATGTTGTTAAAGGTGTTTCAAATTTTGATAAGGAATCCATTCTAATTGATGTTGTTGCTCAACCCAAGATAACACTTACATCAATTGGTGTAGGAAAGATTGTTGAAAGTATCAATTCTTGTGCTGAACCTGTAGTTGTGGGGAGTAAAGTTGTTTGTGAAGCAAATGGTTTTTCTCATACTGAATTTGGTATAGCTGTTAAAAGGTCGAAAAAAGGAGCAATTGTTAAATCTAAAAATTTTATAAAATCATGTGAAAAGGTTGCAACAGCTAAAATTGATGGTGCATTTATTGTAGCATGTTATGAGGATAAAAGCACCTCTATTTATTTAGCAACTTACGATGAACTAAAACTATTCGATAGAATATATAAAAAAGCTAGGCCAGATAAATGTAGTATAGGCTATAAAGCAGCTGCTTGTACCTTTGAGGATGGTAGAAGTGTAATTGTTGCACCACCAAGATTGATAGAAGTTGGTATGCCAATAGATGTAATAGCATATCAGGAGCCATTTGTATATGGTTTTTCAAAGAATTGGATAGTGACTGTAGATGTATATTCGTTGGATATAAGACCCTGTATAAAAACAAAAAATGAAGTTAGATTTGTGGGATTTATACAAGATTTACCAGTGTTTGAATCAAATAATAATATATACACATTAGAGGGGGGATCATTAGTAAAGAAAGCTATTATAGCAGGTTATGTATCAGCTTATGGAAATATAGTTGTGGATGATAGTGATGTAGTTCTTAAGATTATGAATGAATATGGTGAAATACTCTATAAAATACCAAAGGATAGTAACAGCAAATGCATAGCTATGAAAGATGGTGTTGCATGTTTTAGAAAAACATGGATAGGTCTATTAGATTTTAATAGAAAAAGTAGAATACACATTGAGTTAAATTCTAACGGTATTCACAAAATAAGTGTGAATACTGAAATTTACATAGTAATAAGGTACAGGAATAGGGAATTCTATGTGGAACCATTTAAAAAAATTGAAATATGTGATGAAAATGAAAATGTTTTAAAAGATCAATTATCCACACTTGAAATAGAACATCTTCTAGGAACTAATAACATTCTTGTTGAATCTAAGTTAAAAACTCACTAGAATGAGCTAGTAACTTGTTTATTTTTCACTTAGCATCTTTGCATAATTAATATAGATATGTAAGGTTGTAGTAAAAAGGAATGATTTAAAAAACATAGCTGCATTATTGCACAGGTAGCTTTGGTAAATTAACACCTTTTTGCCCTTGGTATCTGCCTGCATATGGCTTCTGAATAGGTGTTGTAACTTTTGAAAATACTACATGAAGGAACCTGGTATTCTTTTTAATTTTAATTGGAAATGTTGATGTATGTATCTCTATTGTTATCTGGCCCTCAAATCCTCCATCAATTATTGTGGGTGGTATTGATAAACCCATTCTAGCAAATGTTGATCTAAGTTCCACAAATGCCATGAGCTCTGGAGGAACTTTTACATATTCAACAGTTGTAGCCAGGTATATTTTTCTCGGCTCAAAAATAAATTCATCAGCTTTAAAGCATCTATAAAATTTAGTTATATTAACATAAGGATCATAAGGATCTAAAACATCATTAATTTCACTTAGTACACATATTTCGTCTCCAATTCTTAAATCTAAACCATTTTCCCTAACAATATCATCTGAAAAAGGTATTATCTTTAATCTCTCACTCTTTATGTAATTAATTAAATCAAAGTCAGAAAGTATCATAATCTATACACCTTCAATAATTCCAACTATCTTTAGTATTTGCATTTTTTACTTAGTTCACTAGCAAGATCACGTTCTTTTATATCACCATAGGGTTTTTCTTCATAAAATATTCTTCCTTCATATATAAAGATCTTTGTTTTATTATCATACCAGCAATCAGGTTCCAAACCAGCTTTTAAACATCCTTCGGCAAGAAATGTTTCAACATCCCAGCAATAATCTATTGGCACCTGTGGTAGCAGTGTTCCTGTGTTCCAACCTCTTGAAATTATTATACCATGCTTTCCAATGATTATATCCTTCATCGGATTCTTTGTAAGCATTGGAGGTGAAAGAATAGAAACTTCTATAACTATATTCTCAAGCTCCTCCTCTTTTAATGGAGGAAAACGTGGATCCTCAGTTGCTGCTGCAATAGCAGATTCTATAACTATTCTTGCTAATGATGAAATGGGTTGTAAAAATCCTATGCATCCTCTAAGCTCCTTCTCACTTGTTCCTACAATTCTTTCTATAGTTACGAAAGCCATTCCACGTCTCATGAACTTTTTATCAATTAGCTTATCAGGTTCCATTTTGATGCCTTTTTTTATATATTCTTCTATTGCTTTTCTGGCTAGTCTAACTAAATATACTCCATCCTCAATTGATAATTCACTAGGTAAAATTACATCACTTTGGCTCATTATTATTACCCGTATTAACTACATTAACTTTTTTCATAGCAATAGTTATGTTTTCCAGTACATTAACTTTTCTAATCTTAGCTTTTTCCAGTACTTCAGTAATTGTTTTCCAATGATTTCCTTGCCAATAAACCTTCTTACAAGAGGGACAAAGCCAAAATTCCTTATATTTTAACACAATATTTTTAGAGACTCTATGCGCAACATCAATTATGGAGGTTGTATAGCGAAGTGGTGTATTACAGTTTGGACATCTAGTATCGTTTTTATTGAATTCTAATTGAATGTTAAATCTTGCAGAAAGCTCTGCCAAAACCACACTTATGTCGGGATCTTCAACAAAAAATGTTCTTACATGTAACTTTTTAGCTCTATTGAAAAGACCTTGATCTCTAGTTATCAAAATTCTATCCTCGTTTTTAGCTATCTTCAAAAGCTTCCAATCATCTATTTTTCGATAGTATAATGTATCATAACCTAAAAGTCTTAGCCAACGAGCTACGTGACCAAGCATCGAATCTACTACAAATCTTGGATTGCTCGGCATTAATTACCTCCTTTTTAAAGTTGAATGAGTTAATCTTTACTATCATTAAAAACTATTTTGTGGAACTATTATAGTTTCTGTACTCAAACAATGTCTTACCCTTCTTAATTTTTTTTATGCAATACTTTGTCTATGGTACTCCAAGACCTTCTAACTATTGGTGGTATCTCTCCATGTGTTACATAATACTTTTTTAACCAGTCAATCGTTTTTCTATCACTTGGATAACCACTTCCCACATCTCCATAGACTTTGCTTAACTGTTTTATATGTTCATCACGCAAAACTTTTGCAACTATACTTGCAGCCTCTACAACAGCATATTTAGAATCTGCCTTGAATTCTACAATGACTTTTGCTCTAATATTCAATGAACTTATCTTTTCCTCAATTCTCTTAGGATTGGTGAAGGCATCAATGTAAATTTCCTCTATATCAATGATTCTACATGCTTTTTTAACAATATTTAGAATTGTGCTCATTTCTAAGCTATTAATATTGTATTCATCTATTTGACTAGGCTGTATCCTACTAGTAATTACAAGTGATGATAGAGAAAGTATTATGGGAAATAGCTTTTCTCTTTTTTGTTTTGCTAGTTTTTTACTATCGTTTACACCGAGGCTATTTAGTATAGGCAGAAACTTTTCTTCTATTGCAACCAAGGCTATAAACATGTCACCTACGAGTGGACCTCTTCCAGCCTCATCAATTCCAGCTATAATTTTTGTCTTCATCTATTTTGCCTCTTTACTAAACATTTCTAATATTTTCAAGGAAACTTCTGACGGTATTTCAAACATTTTTATTTTTTCCTTAGCATGCATTTTGTATAGTTCTAGCTGCTCCGTTGAAATATTTAGCAGTTGATTAAATATATTAAGAGCTTTCTGCAAATCTGATATATGATAAAGTGGAAAGCCCCAGTTCGATACGCATTCATTCACATATAGCTTTGTTGGAAATAAACATATGCCTGGAGTTCCAAGCAATGCTGATTCTCTTGCCATTGTTCCTCCACCTGTGACTACTAACCTGGCATAGTAACTAAGTTTTGAAGCATCCACATCTACCATATTGCTTGGTATGATAAATTCTCTATATTCTTTAAATTTATGCTGCAAATAGTCATTATGATACCTAGGTAAGTAAACTACTTTGTATCCTTTACTAATGGCAGATTTAATAATCTTCTCAAATACTTCAATAACATCTTCTTTTTGTGTATTATAATACGATGCTTTTATCTCTGGAGGCCTAATCACTATGTATTCATAAGGTTTCAAGTTCCATCTGTCTATATAGCTTGGATCTGGAGAAAATTTCCTAATCCACTCTAGCTCATCTACACCATTGAATTGAACAATAATTGTTTCTTCTCTAACTATGTATCTTTCTATTTCCTCTTTTGGAATACAGGAAGAAAATATCACCGCCCTAGCCAAAGGCAGCGAAAGTTTTGATGGAGCCTTGCTATGTGGACTATCAGTAAAAGCTATGTAGGGTTTTCCCAATCCAAAAGCTATCCTAGATGCTACAGGATTGGGAAATGCCATTAGAAAATCAAACTCAGGTAAAACTTCAAGTAAGGCCAGAGTTCTCTTTGCTTCTTCAGCAATCTTATCTTTGAGACTTTCAGCATATATACCAATAACATTATACTCTAAACCGATGCTCTTTAAAACAGAGACTGTGTAATCATAATTTCTAGCTGTAATAAAAACCTTGAACCCTCTTTCCCTTAGAACAAGTGACATATAGCCAAACAACTTTGCTTGCTTTGGCGTTAGAACATCCATCCATATCGTTATCAATTTCCTTTACCAACATTAAATTAAATACGTTTCTAAATAAGTTTATAATGAAATGCATATTTCAGAACTAATTTAGTAGTTAATTGAGTTAGGGTGAAAATATTATGACAAAAACAATTGAAAGAAAGCTGTTTGGAACTGATGGTGTTAGATGGATTGTAGATAAGGAGGATATATCGTTTCCACTAAGACTATCAATGGCTATTGGTAGTTACTTCCCCCCTGGTTCTAGAGCTCTAGTAGGTAAAGATGCAAGAATAGGCAACAACTTAATTTACCATCTTGTTATTGCTGGTCTAGTTTCGACAGGTACTAAAGTTTATGATGCTGGCTTTACACCAACACCAGCTCTGCAATACTGTGTTAAAGAATGTGGTTTTGACTATGGTGTTGTTGTTACTGCAAGTCATAATCCTCCAGAATGGGTTGGTATAAAAGTTGTTTTAAGCGATGGTATAGAGGCTCCACCTGAAATTGACATGGAGATAGAGTCAATATTATTTGAATCTAAATTTAGAAAAGCTTCATGGCACGATCTAAGATCTGTAGAGAGATTTGATGTGGCAATAGATTATTATATAACTGGTATCAAGAAGCATTTCGATGCTGAAAAGTTTAGAAAGAAAGAGATGAAGGTTGTGGTAGATTGCGCTAATAGTGTTTCAGTATTTACAACACCAAGGCTATTAAAAGAACTTGGGTTAAAGGTTTTAACAATTAATGCTGATGTTGGTCTACCTTACAGATTTTATGAACCAACACCAGAAACACTATCGGATTTAATGAAAATTGTTAAAGCCGTTAATGCTGATTTTGGTGTAGCGCATGATGGTGATGGTGATAGAGCCATTTTTATTGATAATGAGGGTAGATTTGTTGATGGAACTATATCAGCAATAATAATGAGTAACTATGTTGCGAAAAAACATGCAAATCTTCCCAAAAGAATTGTTACAGCAATTTCTACAAGCCACATTTTAACTGATAAATACTTCATTAAAAATGGTATAGATGTTGTTTGGACAAGGGTAGGTTTCTTAAATATAGCTAGAAAAATTGTTGAACTTGGTGGAGCAATTTCAGGTTTTGAAGATAATGGAGGATTTGCCTATGTACCATTTCAGTTAGTACGTGATGGAACAGCTGCAGCAGCCTTAATGGCCAACATACTTATCGAAAATGGTGAGAAACTTTCAAATATTGTTGATGCAATTCAAAAACCATTTATATTAAGAACAAAGATTCCAATTTCAAATAGAGAAGAAGGGTTGGCTATCGTAGAGTCTCTAAAGGATTACTACAAATCATATAAAATAATTGATATAGATGGAATAAAGGTTATTATGAATAATGCATCATTTCTTGTAAGACCAAGTGGAACAGAACCTTTGCTAAGAATAGCTGTAGAATCATGGGATGAAGAAACGTCAAAAGATATTCTCTCTGAGCTGCTAAGCAAAATTGAAGAAGTTAAGAAGAGGCTAGAAAAATGAAGTATAGACTCCTCAACTACTTGGCATGCCCTTATTGCAAAGATAAAGGTTTTCCACTAAAATTAGTTGTGATAGAAATAGCAAAGTATGAAAGTAGAAAAATACCTCAAAATGTTCAAATACCTCTTTGCGATCTGTACTGCTCATATAAGAATGGATTTGTAAAGGAGTTAACTGAAAAGGGCATTGAAATACCATGTAATGAATGTATAAAGATTGAGGTGAAAACAGGAGTACTTTACTGCAATAATTGTAGTAGATGGTATCCCATAATAGATGAGATTCCTCGTTTACTTCCAGATAGCTATAGGAAGAAGAGTGAAGATTTGGAATTTCTTAGCATGTACAAAGATAAGGTGCCAGAGGAAATTAAAATGAATGGAAAACCATATAACTTATTAAGTAAATAACGCTGTATAAGTTACACAAATTTGGCGTGAATCAAAATAATATGTTGAGGTGTAGTGTAAAATGTCATCAATGTATGATAGTCTGACTCAATGGATTGAAATGCAGAAAAAGGTTAAACAGTGGTTTAGTAATGTAAATGATAATGCAAAGAAAGGTGATAGGCTAGAATTGATATTGTATACTAGAATGGCATTTCAGCACATGATTAGAACACTTAGAGCTTTTGATAACTGGCTTCAAGATCCTTTTATTATTAGTAATATGCCTAAAGAAGAACTCGAATTTGTGTGGACTACCATCTACAATATACTACAACAACTAATAGATCTTGATATTAAACACACGTCTGAGTTTAGAGATTATATAGCTAAGTTAGAAAAGGAAGGTAAGCTAAGCCCTTTATTATTAGAACTATTTGGCGAAGGTATTGGTCAGAGAAGAAGAGGGGAACGTGAAAGAGTCTCATTATCAATATAATAAAGTTTTTATGTCTAAACACCTAATACTGTAAATTGCAACAAATTTTGCTAATTTTTAAATTGTCTTAATTATGATTTTAACATTTTGGAGAATAAGAGAAGTATGAAAATTTTTGCTAAAACATAGATTATAATAAATAGTTTGAATTTAAATGAAACCTAGTAGAAATCTTTATCGCTATTAAATGATAAACGTCTTATTTTTATCTCTTTCTAATTTGTTGCATAATTTGTGTTGCTGTTGCAACTTCTTCATCTATTGCAACCACCTTTGTCTTTAATTCTTCCACTGTACCTAAGATCTCAGATAATTTCTTGTCAACAGTTTGTATTGTTTCTAAAAACTCTTTACCTTTGCTTGTTAATTGAAGCTTCTTAGTTTTTGGATCTGTTTCAATTAAACCTACATATAGTAATGCTTTGATATCTTCAAGTAGTTCTCTAACAATTATTCTATTACCTAGCTTTACTATTGTATATCCTAAGTTCACTCCTTTTTCATCGTTAAGTATTGTTATTAGATGAGTTAATCCTTTTTCACTAACGCTATTAAGTGTTTTTATCATGTATAGTAATGTTAATTTTCGTCTATCGTTTCTTATTGCATCAATTGTAACAACTTGAGTTGAAAATACCTTGAGTTCTTTTGTTTTTTGCTGTTGTGTTTGTTGTTTCTCAGGCATTTTTAATCACCAGTAGTCTACTTCACCTTACTAACATCAATAGTATACTTAATAAGCTCAGTAGCTTCATCACCATATACATTAGTAAAAATAGTTTCATCAATAATAGTATGATCTAGTCTTTTCCATTTTTTAGTAAGATCTTCAATAATTGTTTTCAATGAGTTAATGGTATTGTAAATAAGTATCACTTTGTTTATAGCATCTTTATAGTTGCTTATTTGCTGAATTAAAAATATTGTTAATAGTATTAATATTGCTGTGCTAAACAATAATTGAATGACGATTGTAGGAGTAAAAATTGTGTGAAGAGCTAAGCCAATAATTGAAGTTATTATAGAAGGAATGAATGTTAAAGGCACTAAAATTATTGTTGTTAATAATTTCAGATGTAATGATAAAAACGAAGCTAATACAGTAAATAGAACAATGAATGTCAATGTTACAAAGCTAAGATTATTTACAATTTGAAGTAAATATAGTATGCTAAAAGATGCTATGCTTGTAATCATTGAGATTAGTATTGTAATTGCTAGAAATAACAAAGACCTTTGTGTAGTCAATTTGAATTCTACACCTAGTTCTTTTACATAGTTAGAAATACCTCTTACTACATTTGATATAGAGTTTATGATGTCTTTAGTTTCACTTTTTTCAATAGAATTTCTCAAATTAAAAATCTCTATATGGAGCTTATTTAGTATTTTCACTGCTTTTTTGGATACTAAAAACTGTTGGCTTTTTTCTAACTCCTTCACAGAGTCTTTTAATTCATTGACGTTAACACCTAAAGTTGATATAGAATCAGCCAAAATGTTCAATACTTTGGATAAATCCTTTTCTAGTACCATTGTTTTCAACTCAAAATTACTAAAATTATTTGCCAGATTCTCTCAAAAACATTTTTCCACTCAACAAATGTTTTAACTATGTTTTCTCTCCATATATATTCATATAACTGAGAAATTAGGTAAATGTAAACATATGGTGTTAGTTGAACAGCATAGAAACTGTACTGAGTTCGTGAACCAGCAAGCCAAAGTATTATATAGGCAAGAATAAAACCAGATAACAAGATCCAAGGCCTTTTGCTTATAGAATTAAACTTTCTGTAGGCTATTGTAAGTATGGCTAGGATAAAGCTTAGCAAATAAGCAGGAACAAAACCTTGAGCATAGATTGTTACACCATTCGAGTATATATATAAGGGAAATGAGTTTAAACCAAAGAACCAGTCCCAAGGTGCTGATGCCACAGGACATTCACTTCCAACACATTTAATTCTGAGATGCCATGAAATAGCACCTAAAATGCTTTGATTAAGCCATGTATCAATACCTAGTCTAAATATTATTGGTATTGATACTAGCAGCTGAAAGAATATAAATGATAGCAATGCTAGTGTTAGAAGCTCAACAGATTTTGAGAATACCTCAACAAATTTCTTTCTACCTTCTCTAATAATGTTGCTTATGTATAAAAGTAATATTGGCAAGAAAGCTAAGAGAGCTGTAAATTTAAACGTTGAAGCAAATCCAAGAACAAGTATAGAGGCTTTGTATTTTCCATAAATAGCTAAAAGAATAGCTAGGGCGGTGAAAGCAGCTACATATATATCTAATAGAGCAATAGATGCAAGATTTCTCGTCAAAGGGTCTACAGCTATTGCAGAAGCCATAATTAAGCTAAGCTCATTTGATCCCGTAATTTTCTTAGCTATGAGGAAAGAAATTATTACTGTTAAAGAGCCCATTATAATTGATGGAATACGCCAATAGAACGGTCTATCACCAAGCAGAATCATGGACAAGGCTATTATGTATTTAGCCATTGGCGGATGCTCTAAATTCATATATGTGTTTATTCCCTCAGTATCGCCAAGAATCCAGCCATAGACAACATCACTTGCATTAGTCATTTTTGCAAACAAATCTAATGCACTTAAATTATTTGAATGTACATAAATTGCATTGATTTTATTAAATGATGTTGAAAGCACTGTTACACCATATTGTGAAGCTATTAATGACGCCTTAAAGGCATCATTCTTTGTAGAGTACACCAATGTTGCATTACAACAATGTATTTGTTTTGGCTGTAACCCAAATAATTTTCTTAAAATATTTCTGGCAGCATCAACATACCACACCTCATCTGATACATACCCCTTCGCTCCTATGTAAAATTTCTTCATCTCCTCATTTTCAAGATCTAATGCTTGTACAGCAACTAGATATACATGAGTTGCAATAATGATGATTAAAAGAACTATTGTAAAATAGTTATAATCTCTCTTCAATACAGATACCCATTATAACTACAAAGATACGTCTTTTTAAGGTTGAAATAAAAGTTTAAAATCTTTTATGTTGTGTCTATATTCAAATTACTAAGAGTTAGGGAATTTTCAAAAATTAGTTAGGAGTCTTCTTAAGAGCAGTTATGAAGTTTATGAACGTCTAAGGTGTTTTGCGCTGAATGTAGAGAAAAGAGTATGGAATCAATTATAAACAGATATGATGAAACAAAGGAGATTAAAATTCTAGTTGTGCTAATCTTTTTACTGCCTTAAGCAACTGGGTTTCGTATGGCAATCCAACAAATACTACCCTCCCGTTTACAACAATTGTAGGAACTGTTGTTACAGCATATTTGTCGGCTAAATCGGGATTTTCGTATGCTTCAACAACAATTGATCTTACTTTTCCTCCTCCATAGATTTTGCTGGCATATGCAAACATGTTTGAAAGTAGTACTGCATAGGGACAATAAGGACATGGTGGTGTGACAATAGTTTCAATAACTGCTCTGCCTTCCAAATTTGATAGTTCTTTAATTGTTGATTCTGAAAGTCCATGATCACCTGTGCTTATTCTGATTATTGTTTCAACAAATGCCTTAACTTCTTCACCTGCGGGCATACCAAGATATGTTATAGCGCCATCGAGAAGCATTATTGAAGGAATTCTATCAATGTTATGTCTCTTAAACATATCTCCATTGGTTTCTAAATCATATTTTTCAATTACTATAGCTTTTTCAGATCCCATAGGCGGGCTTGCTTCCACTAATACATTTAACAACTTTTCTGTTTCTGAGCATGAGAAACATTCTCTTTTATTTCCTGATGTAAAGAATTTTACACGAACCTGTGCTCTCATGTCTTTTAATGTTTCCTTCAACACCTCTACATCGCTATCTGTTACATCAAATTTAAACATCTCTTCTATATATGGCGGTAACACATATTCTGATGGCATTTTTACTACCTTCGTATTTCTTATCAAAACTTTTTATTATTCAGCATCATTTAAAAAGATTTCTCATGTGAAAATCGTGCTATGTGTAATAGTCTCTATTTATGTATCTCTGAACTATTAGCTTCATTTTCTCAATGTCATTGCGTATTTTCTCAACTTTTAATTCTTCTATTCTCTTTTCATTTGATTCTAACACAAACTCTAATAGTTTAGATGGGAATGCCTTATGTAATATTCTTGTGTTTGGTATGAGGCAATGCCCCCCTATGTAGTCTGGGTAGTATAGAGGTCTGTCATGCAAAACTTCATGAACCTCAGCAATAAACTCCATAATAGTCTCCATATCAGCATTAAATCTCGTTGCAATTCTATGTATCTCCTGCCAAGAAGCTATCATTATAGCTCTATATGTAGTTTCCCACAACTTTGCCAACTCTAATGTTTCTGGATCTCCTACATACTCCCTTACTTTGAAACCTGCTAAAATGAGATGTAAAACAAATACTGAAAGCTCATTACCTGGAATACTTGCAATCCATTTAGTCCAAAAATATAGATGCTTAACAATATTTGGATGCTTACCTCTAACTGGTGAGAATGCTGTTGGAATAGATACTTGCTTATAAACTTCTCTCGTTGTTCCTGGAGCAACAGTAGAGTGAATTATTATGTATCTTGGTTTAAACATATTAGCATACTGCTTAACTATGTCAACAAATTTTGATGTATATGGTATAGCTATGTGCATGAAATCAATGCTTTGCGGTATTTCCTCTAGCTTATTAACAGTTTTAGCAGTGTCAATGTCAAATCCATAAACCTCAAACTTACCGCTTTGACTAAGCACTTTATAAATAGCATTTCCAACTTCGCCAAGACCAATAACTACTGTTTTATCCACTTATTATCACCATGAAAAAGACAATACATATCCTCAGTTTAAAAATCAATATAATTTTGTCATCAGTGCCGGAATCAATTCATCATTTTGCTCAGTCTAGGACGCCAACATCATATTAATAAGGATGTGAATTCGCTATGTAAAAATACAAGATATGTTCAAAAATAATATTCAGAGTAGCTCAGCCACATCACATTATCAGCGCCTTTACCTTCATCACAGTTTTAGCTAGGTCTATGTTCTTATAGCTTCAAAGCTACTTCTATCTGCATAGTTAACTGTATAGTATTTAGGCTTTAAATTCGCAACTATATATTCAAATGCTTTCCAAGGATCACTCTTCTCTCCACATGTATAAACATCTACTGTTGCATATCTATATTCAATCCATGTGTGAACTGCTATATGGCTTTCAAGAACAAGTGCTATTACAGATACCCCACCTTTTTTTCCACCAAAACTCCAACTTTTAACTTCATATAACGTCATATTAGCCAATTTAGATGCTTCTATAACCATTTGCTTTAGTTTTTCTTCGTCTTTAGCAATTTCTATATCGACTTCATATAGATTTCCATACACATGTTTGCCTATGATTCTATCCATAACATTTGTATTACTACTTTGATCCATTTTTGTTTGTCGCCTAGTGACAGGCTAACGTGTAGTAACTGGTTTATAAGCTCTATGCTAAATATTAAAACAAACTTTTTAGCTATGCATTCATTTGGTTAACACTTTACATTTCTTTAATATTACTAGGATGTTTTCTTGCTTGGGCATAGCGTTGAAAATGGACAATATGAGCACTCCCAACTATATCGAGGAGCAGGGCTCTTAGCTATAATGCTTCTAATTAGATCTGATACTTCACCATCAGAAACCGGTTCCTCAACTACGTATTCAGCTACTCTATTTTGTGTTATATAAAGTAGAATAGCTTTTTTCAATCCAGTTAACCATAGATAAAGCCTTGTTTGTAGAATGTGATGTTGGTGTGGAATATTTAAATCTGATTTACTCGATTTAATTTCTATTAACCAGTCGCCAATTATTGCATCTACACGTCCCTTTACAATATATGTAGTTCCATCAACAACTATCTCCTTTTCATACTCTTTCTCTAACTCAACATTGTTACTACCTAGAAGATTGCTTAACAATTTTCCAACACCTAGATGAATCAATTCACCAAAGATTGTAACAGGATCAAATGCATTAGCAATTACTATTTCCTTGTACTTCTTTTGATAATGATACTTTAGTGGACAATAGATTAAATCTGTAACATAAATTTCATTCTCAAGTTTTTCTTCTAATCTTTTTCTCGATTCCTCTACACGCCAATTATAAATCAAGTTGATGATATCAAAACTCAAAGTTTTAGACATGTGTTCCTCTCCCTAGTATTTTCAGCCTGTTTAACAAATGTATACTTATCAGTAACACGGGTTTTCATCAAAATTGTCAGGTACAGCCGTGATCATCATCTATAGCTGGATTATCTTTTAACTCTCTTATATATTCTGATTAAAACTTTAGCAGCTAGTGTAAGTTTGTATTTACCACTTTTGGTTCTTCTAATAAAACCCTCTCTCCGCAGCTTCCTTAATATTGATCGAACTCTTTCTTTTTCAATGCCCCAGACTTTTGCTAAGTCATCAGCTGAGTACAGCTCCACCTCATTTTCTTCTAATGGCTGAACATATTTCATAAACTCTAAAAATCTTTGTATTAAATCTTGTTGTTGTGTTTTACTATCTGCCATATATATACACTACTTTAGGAATTTATCTTCCCATTTCCTTGCGAGTTCAACACTTTGTGAAACATCTATGAATAATTTACTTGCCTCCTCAACATCTTCTTTTCTTATTTCATCTCTTCCTTTTTTCTCAGCAATAATTCTTGCTGGCTGCATTAATTGAATTGCATATCTCAGACTTCTTTCACTTGCAATTTTAACTAAAAGTTCTAAAGCATCTTTAGAAAGCTTTACCTCTTCCTCATCGGCTCTAATCAGTATTATTTCCCTCATTTCATCTGTTGTATACGGTCTTACAGTTATAATTAGAAGCCTATCGAGAAGATCTAGTGGTACACCATGAGGACCTTCAAGCTCTGTGCCACGTATCTTCGTTATACCCCTGTTTGTAGCCATTATAAGTATTGGTGAGAACTCACTCTCCATTACTCTACTTAAGAAGCTAAACGCCTCTATATCAAGCATATGAACATCATCTATAAACAGAACTCCTGGAACAAGAGTAACCTTCCCTTCACTTAATGCCTTCTTAACTGATTCGTCAACAGCTCTTCTAATCTCTGGATCTATTTCTTTTTCTTCCGTACCTACACCAATTAATGATATTACCGCCCTTTTCTGAGCTGCATATGCTTCATCTAAATCGTGAAGCGTAACTGTTCTTACAATCTCTTTCTCCTTGAATATTTTACCTTTTGGCATTTCCTCTAAAACCCTCGTTGTTTCAACATCATAGTATTTTGCTTTTTCAACACCCTTCACTCTTCCAAGTTTGAAAACCTCACCAGAATCAGCATCTATGCTTATCAAATCACCTCTTCTCACACCTAATTGAGCAAGCTGTGTCGCAATAGCTTGATCAACTTCAAGTGTTTTCTCTTCATCTTTTGTAGCAAGAGTTATTCTTGCACCTCTAGGCACCTTTACATACGGATTGAATGGGTGTGAAGCCAATGCAAATTTTATTTCTTTTACAACACCTTCATAAACTCTTCTAAATTCTCTTATCCTAATTCCAATAGCTCTTCTAACAGCTCTCATCAAAATTTCTGTCTTCTTAATCTCACTAGAGTAAAGCTCTGCTCCATTTATCATTACAAATGGAGTGTCTTCACCAAGTTCTCTTGCTATTGCTATTGCTAATGCTGTTTTTCCAGAACCTGGTGGACCAACAAATAATATTCCTCTTCCAGCAAGCTTACCTTCTTTAATCATTTTAACAACAACGCCAGCAGCTTTTCTAGCCTCTAGTTGTCCAACAAGACCATCAGCTATGAATAAAGGCTCTCCTTTTTCGTCTAAACCTAAGCCTCTTATATGACTGTGAGCACTTATTCTTTTTAGCATCTCTCTTTTGGATTCCTCCTTAACTTCTCTGATCATACTCAAGAAAGTTCACCTATATTCTTTGTTTAATAATTACACGCTTATAACCTTTTATTTCTAACCCCCTCTATCTTAAAAGACTAGATTTCTCGAATTTCTCAAAGTAGATTATTTATTTCAACATTCTCTACGTATGTATATCTAACCATTGTGATTGTTAAAGATTCAGTAATTCCCTTTAATTTTTAGCTTTGCTTTCTTATTCAAAGTCAATTCCTGATAACATTTTCCTGAATCAAAAACTTCATTATTAAAAGAAAATTTTATCTATTCATTTTCATTTAAAACAACTCCCAGCATATAAATGAAGTCTAAATCTTTGGATATAGACATAACTTGACCACGACTTTAGTTAATGGTTCTAAAGCCACTCTAACAACGTTATGTTTATAATCGTATTCAACATCATCTAAATACACCTTAGTCACTCGGCTACTATAAACTCTAATAATAGTGTTGATAGCATTACTAGTTATGTTCAGAGAGAGCATCTCTATGCATTTATCATTAAAATTTTGTGGAATCACAATAGAATATGGATCAAGAACTTCCACAAGAGGTGAGTATTGCAGTTTGCTAAGTGATAGTTGTGAGTTGAATATGTGTTTCTCTACGAGAATTCTTCTAATGCTGTGAATTAATGGTTCTTTAGATATGTAAAAGCAATTTTCATAATATTCTAAAATCATGTGATGAAAACTTAAATATTTTATTCTAGCAGGTTCCATAAATGCTAAAGTCAAACTTGATTTAGCAAATGTTTCAAGGTTAACTGCTAAGACTGAGGGTATTTCATTTTTCTCTATTTTGCTAATGTTAAGCATTTCTAATGGACTATCCTTGATTATATGAACATTTTCAATACAATTTTTTGAATATATACTTACATAATTATTGGCTGTGCATGCTTTGCAAACATCATCTATGCATGAAACACTGCCTTTTCCAGGGGTTATAAACCAAAAGCCATTATATTTAAAATTATTCAAGAAGTATTTTGTTGTCCTTTCATTAGTAGAGAAACATATTGATAATCCTAAGCAAATTAAAGGTTTTTCACCTAATACGATTTTGCATGTATATGGAAAAGGGTTAATGATATCATTGCCTTGCTCAGTTGAAAACCCAGCATTCTTCAAATAGTTTTGAAAAAGATATATCAAGCGGTCCGTACGCGATAATATCTTCATTAAGTCTGTAGGGGGCAAGTTTCTTCATCCCTTATCAGAGGCTACCAAATTCCTCACATTAATTTCTCGGTTACGGCCAAGATCATCATCTGCCACATGCACAGTCTCTATAACGAGATATGTCATGAAATCTTTTCCAATATTTAGCTTTAGCAACATAACTATATTCCTTACATATTTAAAAGTCTTCGTGAAATCATGTAAAGCCCATATATAATGAAAAGTCCCATGAATATTAATATTGATAGTGAAAGTCCATCGCCCAAGGCATTTCTTAGAATAGTTATTAAACTTAGGGTTAGCAATATGATTAAATCTATTAAGACAATGAATGCTGTTGAATATATCACTATCTTTGTAATTTCTTTAGCATTGCTACATTTTTGCAATGTTGCTTATCCCTCCTTTACAACCTTTTAGTTAGCTTGAAAAAATTTAAAATTACTTCATTAATATATTAGGCTTTTGTAAGATTACAGGTAATTTAAATATGACTAGCAACATCAATGAGTATTTTATCCAGCTTACATATAAGTGGAGTAAAATACTCTTCGAAGAAAATGCATATCAAGCAGATCCAGATGACTCTAGACCAAAGTTTTTCATAACAGCAGCTTATATGTATCCAAATGGCCCTATTCATATAGGACATGGAAGAACATATCTAATAGCTGATATAGTGGCTAGGTTCAAGCGTGTTCAAGGATATAATGTTTTATTTCCAATGGGGTTTCACTATACAGGAACACCTATAATAACTATGGCTGAAGCCATAGAGAATGGGGATAAGGATTTAATTTATTTGCTTAAAAATGTATATGGGGTTTCAGATGATGATATAAAGAAGATGGTAGATCCATTATATCTAGCTAGATATTTTCATGAAGTGTCAAAGGAAGTTATGAAGCTTTATGGTCTTTCAATTGATTGGAGAAGAGAATTTACAACAATTGATGATGACTATAAATCGTTTATACAATGGCAATTTATTGAACTGTATGAGAGAGGCTATATAGAAAGAGGTACACATCCAGTAGGTTGGTGCCCAAGGCATGAAATGCCTGTTGGTATGCATGATACAAAGGGTGATGTTGAGCCAGAAATAGGAGAATTTGTAGCAATTTTGTTTAGAGATGATAGTGGTGCGGCATATCCAACAGCAACATTAAGACCTGAAACAGTATTTGGAGTAACTAACCTGTGGGTTAACCCTGACAAACATTATTTAAGGATTAAGTTAAGTAATGGAGATATTTGGGTAGTGGGAGAGGAGGCTACATCAAGACTTAAATATCAATTAGATTTTGAGGTGTTAGATAAGGTCTTGGGCAGAAATCTTGTAGGGGTTTTTGTTAAGAATCCAGTTACTGGGGAGATAGTACCTATATTACCAGCGTCATTTGTTGACACATCATTTGCTACTGGTGTTGTTATGAGTGTTCCTGCTCATGCACCCTATGATGCTATTGCATTAGAGGATATCAAGAATAGTGAAAGTGTAAATGTAAGGAAACTTGTATTCAACATAACACCTAAAATTATTATAGAGATTAATGGAGAAAAAATTGCAACAGCATATCAAGCACTGAAACAATTCAAGATTTTGTCACAAACAGATAAAGATAAACTTGATGAAGCAACTAAATTTGTTTATTCTTTAGAATATCAGAAAGGATTTATGGTTAAGAAACTTAACGTATTAACTCAATTCAAGGAGTATGTGGAGAGAGAGGTAGAAGGTAAATCAGTTAAAAATGCTAGGGAAGCTGTGAAAAATCTTCTAATAAACAATGGCCTAGGGGTTATAATATATGAATTACTTAACAAACCAGTTTACTGTAGATGTGGTACAGAAATAGTTGTAAAAGTATTGAAAGATCAGTGGTTTATTGATTATGGCAATGAGTCCTGGAAAAACATTGCTAAGGAAGCTTTAAAAAACATAAAAGTTGTGCCTCAAGAAGCAAGAGCCCAGTTTGAAGCAACAATAGATTGGCTTAGAAAAAGGGCATGTGCACGAACAAGGGGTCTGGGAACACCTTTGCCATGGGATAAAAAATGGATTATAGAAAGTCTTAGCGACTCAACTATATACATGGCATTTTACACTGTTGTACACAAAATTAGAGAGCTTGTACAAAGTATTAGGGAATTACCTAAGGAGTTTTGGGATTACATATTTCTAGGTAAGGATGATGCAGAAAACATAGCTAGGTTGGTAAATGCTAGGGTAAGTGATGTAGAAAGCATAAGAAAAGAATTTTTGTATTGGTATCCGCTGGATGTAAGAGTTAGTGGCAAAGATCTCATTCCAAATCACCTAACATTCTTCATATTCAATCATGTAGCACTATTTCCAAAGGAGCTATGGCCTAAAAGCATAATAGCCAATGGATGGGTTCTGATAAAGCAGCAAAAAATGAGTAAATCAGCTAGAAACATCATACCATTGAAGAATTTAATTGACGAATATGGTGCAGATATTATTAGATTACTTCTTGCATTAAATGCTGAGGTCTATCAGGATGAGAATATAGATTTAGAAATGCTTAATAAACTTGGCAAAGCTGAGTATCCTCAACTATTGTTAGAGATACAAGACATTATATTACAAATTTACAATAACAGGAATGAATATAGAGAAAGTGAAGATATCTTTGATCAATGGTTCTTAAATATGTTTAGCTATATTGTTAATGAAATTGAGAAGCTTATGGAAGATTTTAGATTAAGAGAAGCAGGTATAAAGATCTTCTACGAGATAAAGGAGCTTATAAAGAACTATTTGAAGATAGTTGATAAGCCATCAAAAAGAATTCTTGATGTTATTAAGGTATGGACTGCACTAATAAGTGTTTACACTCCATATATAGCAGAAGAGATTTGGAGTAAAACATTTGCTGAAGGTAGAATAACAACAAAATCATTTAAATTGCCAAAAACCTATGACAAAAACTTGTTGATGGCATTTAAATATGCAGATATTGTTGTTGAGTCCATTAATAACATAGTAAGAGCTTTGAAGAAACCAAGCATAAGCATAGCAATAATATATGTATCTCCAAAGAATATCCAAAGAATTATGAAAAGCGTGATTAAGGCACTATCAAATGGTTTGAAAGTAAGTGAAGTTATAGATTATGTATCAAAGGAGTTAGGTTTAGACAAGAGAGAGTTTGGAAGATTAATCAAAACATTGTATGATGTTTCAGTAAACGTTCCAGAAGATCTTAGAGAACTTTATATGGAATGCGATATTGAAGAATCGGAAGCATTAAAACTTGCAAAAGAGTACATTGAAAGGAAACTTGGTATTTCACTTAAAATATTCAGTGCTGATGATGTAGAAGCACCAGATTATGGTGGAAAGAAAAAAGTAGCTTTACCTCTTAGACCAGGTATATATGTTGAATAAATAATATTTATTTCAGTAAAGCTTATTTTGTTGAGTAGTAATTGTAGAATCCTATGGTGAGAAATAATGAGCACAGAAACTATAGGTAAAGCAAAGACCAGAGTTGTTGAAGCACGAAGAATTATAGGAAAGAAACATGTAAAAGACAAAACATATAGCTATGACTACTACACATTGTCACTTAACTTATACGTACCAAGAAATATTGTGAATAAGTATGGTAAGGAGTTTGTGGTTGTAAAGGAGGAGGAAACAGGGATAATAACAATTATGCCTAAAAAAATTGCAGAGGAGAAGGGTATAAAAGTAGAGTAAAAGCAATAGAAAATGATTTCAATTCAAATCAAAATTCTTTATAAACTAGTGCTTTAAATAGAGCGATCGTACATGACAAAGTCTTATCCTCGGTTTTATATATTTAGTGAAGATGAAATAAAGAAAGGTTATGCAACAGACATTTACTTTATTAGAAGTAAGCAAATACTAGAGAAATATGGTCTTTGTAATAAAGTTGTTAGATATGAAATTCATGTGTATGGTCTTCCAAGTGGATATAAATGGGCTTTGTACACTGGTTTGGAGGAGGCTGTATCTCTATTGCAGGGAATTCCTGCAACATTCTATTCTGTTCCAGAGGGAACAATATTCACATCTCTACAACCGTTAGCAATTTTAGAAGGTAAAATCTGTGATATAATAACAATAGAAACAGCTTTGTTAGGTATACTAAGGTTTTATAGTAGTGTATCTACAAAAGCTGCTAGAATAAAGAAGAAAGCAGGTGATAAACAAGTAATATTCTTTGGTTTAAGAGTTCAGCATCCAGCAATAGCACCTGCATTGGATAGAGCAGCTTATATAGGTGGTTGTGATGCTGTTTCTGGTGCGTTTAGCAAGGATTTTCTGGGTATAGAACCAAAGGGTACAATACCACATGCACTAATATTGGTATTTGGGGATCCAGTTGAAGCATGGAAAGCATTCGATAATACAATGCCTGAAAACGTGCCTAGAATAGCTCTTGTTGATACATTTTATGATGAACGCTATGAAAGCTTACTTGCAGCAAAAACTCTTGGAAAAAGGCTTTGGGGTGTAAGACTTGATACACCAAGGAGTAGAAGAGGAGATATTCGACTAATTGCTCAAGAAGTTAAATGGACTCTTAAATTACATGGATTTGAGGAAGTAAAAATAGTTATAAGTGGTGGTCTTGATGAGAATGATATAGAAAGATTAAAGGATGTTGCAGATGTTTTTGGTGTAGGTACATCAATTGCCTTTCCACCGTCTATTGATCTAAGCATGGATATTGTTGAGATTTATGATGTGAAAGAGGGGAAGTGGATACCAATCACTAAAAGAGGTAAGCTTCCAGGTGCAAAACAGTTGTATAGATGCAAGCCTATCATTGAAGACTATATAGATATGCCAGGAAAAGTAATTAAATGTAAAGATGGTGAGGTAGCTAAGCCGATGTTAAATAAAATAATTGAAAATGGAAAGCTTTTATATAATCTTCCCAAACCCGATGAAATAAGACAGTATGTTCTAGAGCAACTTAAATATGTTGATATCTAACAAGTTTTTAATGTCTTTATACAATATAGAAAAATAGGTTAAATAATGAAAACAGTGATTATAAAAATTGATGAAAAAACATATGAAGAGTTATTGGCTAAGGCCAAGTCTGAGGGTTTTTTAACTATTTCAGAATATTTAAGAGCTTTGCTTATGAGAAGTGTGGGGAAGGAGACTCAGGTAAAAGAAACTGAAAAAACCACTTCATTAACATCCGAAAAACTTATTCAGCTTCTAGAGAGAAGAATACAGGATAAAATCAATCCATTCACTTCAAAAATAGATGAGCTGAGTAGAAAATATGGAGAATTCATTGAAAGATTAGAAGCTATAGAGGAAAAATTGAAGAGTTTAGAAGAGAAAGTAGCTATTTATCAACAAGGCATTGAGAAAACAGCTGCAAAGAAAGCTAAAGAAATATCAAAAAAATCAGCAATAGATATTCTTCGAGAACAAAAAGTAATATTTGAAAGGGATATAGCCACTAGGATAAGGGATAGAGACAGTTTCTTTTCTAAACTTGAAAGAGAGGGGGCTAAAGTTATTGAAGGAAAAGATGAAAGAATTGCTGTAGAGCCTACGTATTGGCAAGAATTTGTTAAAAAAATAGAGAACCTATCTACAAATAACGATGAAGAAATACAAAAAATTTTAGATGCTATTGAATTACGTCTTTTCAAAAAACTTAAAGAATCAGCACTACTTGTATACAATACTAGCTTGAGAAAATGGCAAATACTCATTTAAGTTGTTAAAATGATGAAGCCCGTTGCCTCAACTGATCTGATTTTAATTGAAGTGATGTTAGAATCCCCGTCTGAAATTACAGGATAATGAAGAGAAGTTGAGTATGTGTTGCATAATTTTTACTTGAATTGTTATATATTATCTATGTATAGCTTTGGCACAAATAGAAAACTCATCTGAGTATTTCAGTAATGCAGTAGAAGCTTCTCCGATTAGCTTCATTATTACAGATCTTTTAGCAATAATATCATCAATGTCGTTAATTGAGATGCTATCTCTAAACTCATTTAGTTTTATCTCAATAACTCTTTCATTAAACGATATCGAGTTCTCTAGATATGAAACGCTAAGAGCAGTGCCATTATATGAAATACCTATTTGAGGATCAATCCTTGTTAACGACACATAAGATCTGTCTTCTGAGTAAAACCATTTAAAACATGCTCTACCTGCCTTAAGCTCGCTAAGTACTTTATCTAATACCATGGCTTTATTCAAAAACGTCTTAATTGATGATATAAATGATACCATTTCAGATATGACCTGAATGTATCTTTTATCGATTTTGCTGCTTACAGCCCTTCTTAGCGTGTCCTCATATGATTTCTCTAGTGTTTGAACATATTCTAGCATATAAGATACTTTCATAGTCTACTATCCTCTAACACTTTAATTGTTGTAATAATTTCGTATTGGAAGGGTTTATTAACTTATGGCATATAATTTAATGTTTGTGTTTTTCGATATCAAGCAGTAGTAACATAGCCTATGCACTTCATCTAATTCAATAAGGCAATTATGGCACACCTTTCTTCCACATTTACAGCATCTTCCTACAGCTAGCGAATTTCTGCATATATCACACAAAGTCTCAAGACATACAAGGCAAAGCTCCTTTTTTCTATCATAATGATCTTCACAGACATATCTATTGCACATCTTACACAAGTATTTTGCAGGTTTTTCGTTACAAACCTCACATTTACTAGCATATAAGCTTAATTTTGTTTTTGTGAGCGAATATTTGTAGAGGGATGACCTAAGGAGCATCTCTGATGAATGATGTTGGGTGGAGCGACGGGGACCTCGCATTCATATCTTCTCCTCAGACTTGCAAAACAGCTTTATTGTTTAAAGCAATAATGCTTAGAATTCGCTGCACATCATCCTCTTTTGAATATAATATCTTTTCACACATACTCAGAATTTTATTTAGCTGAGTACTATTCTCATTCTCTACATATATTCTAATGCCTATGTCAAGATACTTGGTGAAGACATCTCTATATCTAAAAGCATTTTTTGTTGAAGATGCAATAAATATTAGTGTGAAGTATTTTCCCTTGTTTCTTCTTGTTTCTAAAACTGTAAAATCTAGTAGTTTTTCCAATTTGTCATTTTCTATTTTTTCAGATGCTATACAACACATCATTTTTCCCATACCCACCTACTCTCGTCCTTATAATCAAATACTTTAATTCCTAAAGACAATAGCTCTTGTCTTATTTTGTCACTTAATTCATACTCCTTTCTTTTTCTTAGTTCTGATCTAATTTTGATAATAATATCAACAAGTTTTTCAATAGTACTTAAATCAACTTCAATTCTCTCTTTTAGATATTTATCTAAAACCCCTAAAACAGTATTGAAACTCGATAGAATTGAATATGCTCTCAATGCAAGTTCATATCTTTCCTTTCTTTCAATATCTTTGAATATCGTAGAGACAAGATTATTTACAGCTTCTAAAGCTTTTGGAGTATTGAAATCATTTGACATAGCTTCATGAAACATTATTTCACTAGCCTCTAGCTTATTAAGAATTGAAATATCTTCATCAGTAAGATGATGAGATATACTAGGACTTTTTATTATTTTCTTTACAATTTCAGTTGCTGTCACAAGTCTTTGATATAAAGTCTTGTAATTTTCTAAAATACTTTCATTGAATTCTAATTGTTTTCTATAATGTGCTGAGAAAACCCATAGCCTAAGAACTTCAGGTGAGAATTTTTCTATAGCCTCTTTAGCTGTTATTATATTGCCTAAGCTTTTACTCATCTTTTCTCCTCTTATTGTTAAATAGCCTACGTGAATCCAGTATTTGACCCATGGCTTTAAGCCATACGCTGCTTCAGCCATGGCAATCTCATTTTCATGATGTGGAAATATGAGATCCTGACCACCTCCATGTATATCAAATTGTGTTCCCAGATAGCGACTACTCATAACAGCACATTCTGTATGCCATCCAGGTCTTCCACGTCCCCATGGCGATTCCCACCATGGTTCTCCAGGCTTTGCAGCCTTCCATAACGCAAAATCATATGGATTTCTTTTCTCTGCTAGAAACTCCTCCTCTTGACGCCACTCCTCACTTCGTGTTCTCTTTGAAAGCTTGCCATAATCTGAAACTGTTGAAACATCAAAGTATACAGAACCACTTGGCACTACATATGCATATCCTTTTTCAATAAGTTTCTCAATAAACTCTATTATCTCTTTAATATGCTCAGTAACTCTAGGATGAATATCAACATTTATATTAAGTTTTGTTAGCACCTCCATATAGTCCTTTGAATATCTATCAGCTATTTCTTTCCAAGATACACCCTCGTCATTAGCTCTCTTTATAATTTTATCATCTATATCCGTAATGTTTTGAACATGAATAACAGTATAACCTCTTAGCTTCAAATATCTCTTTACAAAATCAAAAGCCAAATAAGCTCTTACATGCCCCAGGTGTGTATAGTCATATACTGTCGGTCCACAGAAATAGGCTTTCACAATTGGGGGTGAAATAGGTTGGAAGGGCTCTAAAGACCTTGTTAATGTATTATATATACTTATTGACACAAAGGTTTTTCACCACTTCAAAATTTGTTATATCGAAATTTTTAAAGTTTACAACTGAAACTTTGTTTAAAGGTTAAGAAAAGATTTATAAGTTTTTGCTTTATAATTTCCACGTATAACAAGATTCTCTATGCAAAGAAATACAATATCTTTATTTTAAATAAGGTTGAAACCTAAGGTGAATTAAGTTTTTGATTATCTCAATTATTTAATGAGTAATAAACATACTGATTGGCTATGAATATATGGTTAAGATGGATAAGCCTTAGAATATGTAAAAACTGAGTTAATGAATTTGCATTGCTTTTGTTTGTGTTGTAAGTTTTATCAACAGCTTAAAAATTACATAGGTGTAGAAATGGTCTTGGTGTAAGTGACGTGGCTTATTATCAGGCTAAGAGGAGAGGGCTTTATGTAATTGATGAAAGATTTGTTGGAAGAAGTATAGAGGTTTATATGCTAGATGGTAGTAAACTCATGGGTCTTGTTGACGAAGTTGCTAATTATGAAATTGGTATGATGGTTGGAAATGAAGCTGTTATAGTATCGCGACAAGCTATAGCTTATGTTGTTACTGGTCAAAGTGATATACATGGCTATGGAGAGTGTTGTGATAAGGAATATGTTTTAGATGAAGATTTGATAGGATCAGATGCAATGGTAAAACTTTTGAATGGTCAAGACATAAGCGGAAGAATTGTTAAAATAACTAAAAATGAAATTGCTTTGCTTTATCAAAACAAGGCGTATGTTGTTCCTAGGGAGGTAGTATCTTATATTAAAATATTGAGGAAGATTTAAAAATGAGCTTTAATGTAATAATAACCTTGGATCCTAATAGAGAAAACATTAACTGGGCTTTTTCCCAAATAAATAGCTGTATTGGGACCTCATATATTATTGCAAAAGTTAGATCATCGCTTATCCTACTTAGTGTATCAGAACCATACAGATTTTGGTTTGAAGTAAAGAAATGTTTACAAGGTAAAGACACACCAATTCATAGAGTAATACCTGTAGATGAAGTTGTTGATCCGATAATAACTAAGGTTATTGAAAAAGCAAGAAACTATGCATTAGCAAGAATTCCTGTAAATGCATCATATAGAATAACATTACATGGAAAAATATATGCTATCGATGAGCGTGGAAAACTCGTTAAGATGCACACAATTGATGCAGTGAAAGCCATTGCTGAAGGGATAGATAGAAAAGTTGATTTAGAGAATCCGGAATGGGTTGTGTACATTAGGACAGTGCCTCTGAAAAGATGGCATATAGTAGCCACAATAAGTGTTGCTAAAGCAATTGTCTTTAAGAATATCAGAATAGGTGAACCTATAGATCCATTATAAAAATGTTTTAGAGAAACGAAATTAAGATCTTTTCTAAGTATTTTTCAATTATTCACTGCCTATTCAAATATTGTGAAGCGATACCCTCACACTTAAAGAAACTCATCTCACAAAACTTATAAACCTCAACTTATAAGCTTGATAACTCTAAATTCCTACTACTTTCGACAAGCAATGAGAACTTAGAGAAACTATAATGCACTAGCTTGTGAAAGCGTTTCCCCACTCACGGTACTTTTAATTGGTTTCAATCACTTTTAACTTCGTGAGTGGGGTTGGCCCTAGGCTTGGATTCACCAGCTTCACCCAAGCCTCATGGGACTCTGTCGAGCCCAACGCCACAAGGCTCCCATCTACAACTCTCACTCTCTCACCCCCTCTCACCGCATAGCGGATCACAGAGGATTTCTTATCAAATAAATAGAAGCAATCAAAAGCATTTAAATTTATCGCTAAATCGAAAACAGCCTAGAATGATCATGCACCTAGAGCAGAAGCATCTTTAAAGATCTTAATATGTATTTCATTTCCTAATCAGTTGCCAATCCCTTGTCATTTTAATTAGAATACCAAGTATTAAAAAGAATATACCAATAGCAACAACAATTCCAAAATATTCTGAAGCAGGTTTAAAAAGAAATCTAAAACCTTTGAAGTCATGATCTGTTATTTCATGGCTTTTCCAATAGGTATATGTAACAATAGCAAATAATATGTTGCGCATTACTTTACTCCTCCATACTTTTCTAGCACATTCTTAATCTTTGTCACATCTGGAACATAAAATCTGTATGCATATCGTGTAGACTTATCAAATATTTCAAAAAAGCCTCTTCGTGTATCTATAAATATTTTGTATCTACTAAGATCTATTGGAAAGGTTAAAGCAAATCCCCCAGCTTTTATTCCATCACTTCTAATCTCATAGCTGTTTATAGGCATAATCATTTTCTTTGGTGTTATAAAATATGTTACAATCCTAATTATACCAAATAATATTGAATAGAAGGCCACATATCCTATGAATCGTTGAGTAAAGCCATTACTAGCACTCATAATAGGAGATAAAATGTTGTTTATGAAGCCAGCAAGAAGAAACCATAATATTAATGGAATAAACGTCATGAGTATCATGGCCGTAAATTGTGGTTTTAATTCTTTCTCCAGTTCAACATCTTTTAACATTAAATTCATTACCTCTCGTGGACTTGCTTTTAAAATTAAAGTACCTTTTATTTCTATGCTCTTTCTTTTTGCTAATAATCTCGGTATAGCCATCATAACAAACATAAACACTATCACGTATACTATATTGGCTATATAGATATAGTTAGGCGGTATAAATGTAGAAATAAGTGAAAATACTATTATTGTGATAACCATTGGTGCTAATGTGTATAGGCTAGATTTTGATAATGGCATTTTACATCACAAAGTCTAGGTCAATTATTTGGAATTTATGTAAAAAATCTTTGTGTTTTTAAGTTCTTTTCAAGATTTTTTACTATGAATATTTTATCTCCATTCAATTTTATATTTATTTGCTCAGCAGCTTCTTTATATTTGCAAACAGGACATGAGTAGTTGTATGTAATTATTATTTCCTTACTTCTATGTTCACTCTCTATAGCTAATTGTATTGCTGTACCACATTTTGGGCATGGATTTGCATTTTTTCTTATGGTGCTCATGATGGCACCTCTTCACTAAGTCTCTATTTAATGGATGTGTCGCTTGTTTATTGTGTATTAGTTGTTGTTCAAACTCTAATAGGTAAGATTATACTGGGTTACTCATAAATTTTTTGCTAACTTGCTAGCAATATTCTACTAGTGAACTGAAATGCAGACATTGTTTAAATTAAAAATTGAAAAAATAATGAGTGAAGTCAGGAAAAGTTTTGATGTAGATTTAATTATTTTAAGAAGTAGTGATGTTCTTTCATATCTTTTTGCTGAGATTTATAATCCACCACCAAATGAAGTATCAGTTACATCTGTGGTAATAGATATGAGAACATCGTCTGTTACTGCATATGTTTCATTACTTGATTACTTTCGGGTTAGGGAGTATTATGGTGATATTCCAATGTTAAATATTGTACCCTTTTTCTCTTGGTCAACAACATTTTTAGACAACCTTAATGTGATTGGTTCTGATGAAATGAAGAAGAATATAGAAAATTTAATTGATAAAGCAAGAGCCATAGCCTCAGATTCTTTATCAGCTTGCGAATCGAGACTATGTGTAAATATTAAACCACTTATTAACAAAATTCGAAGAACAAAGTTGGATGAGGAGGTATCCATGATTAAAAACGCTATAAGAATATCTGAAAAAGCAATTGAAGAAGTTTCTACTTTAATAGCTTCTGGAATTAGCGAGAAAGATATTGCTGGAAAGTTAATAGAATTGGCATTAAGTTTTGGTGCTGATGGCATTGCTTTTACGCCTATAGTTGCAATAGGTAGGAATAGCGCAAAACCTCATCACATACCTCAAGCTGTTAAGTTTAGTGGTCGAGAGCCAATACTAATTGATTTTGGTGTAAGATTCAAGGGTTATGTATCTGATGTAACAAGGATATTAATAAGAAGCAATTTATCTGCTGAATACGAAGGTGTGCATGAATACATAAACTCGTTAAACGAAGTTATAGATACAGTAGTTAAGGAATTGAAATCTGATATAAAAGCAGGCTTTATTGATTCAATTGCAAGAGACTTGATGAAGAGAAAAAATATTGATACATACTTTATCCATGGTCTTGGACATGGTATAGGAGTTGATATACATGAACCACCAAGAATTTCATCAAGTTCCGCAGATATGTTGGTACTTGGTGATGTTGTTACTATTGAACCTGGTATTTATATCTATAATAGATTTGGTGTTAGGATAGAGGAGAATGTGTATATAGATTCTTCGGGAGGAAAGCTTTTAACAACTTTACCAAGAGTTATACAGCTGTAACATGGTGTTTTAATGTTATGAGTAGCTACAGAGTTAGGCTATTTGAACCTGTTATAGAAGATGATGATGTTGAGGCTGTTGTATCTGTATTAAAGTCTGGTTGGTTGGCGCATGGCCCTGTGGTGGAATCTTTTGAGAAAATGTTTGCTAACTATATAGGAGTTGAGCATGCTGCAGCTGTAAGTAATGGAACAGTAGCTTTAATGCTTTCATTAAAGGCTTTGGGTATTGGCAATGGTGATAAGGTTTTGGTTCCTGATTATACATTTATAGCAACAGCAACTAGTGCTCTAATGGTTGGTGCAATACCTGTATTCGTAGATGTTAATTATGAAACGTTTAACATTGATATAGATGATTTGCAAAAAAAGATTAGTGAAACAAGTGCTAAGGCAATAATAGCTGTTCATCTTTTTGGTCATCCAGCAGATATTAAGGCTATAAAGGATATTGCTTCTGATAAAGGAATTCTTCTAATAGAGGATGCTGCACAAGCTCATGGCGCTGAGGCTTGGGGAAAGAAAGTTGGTAGTTTTGGTGATGCTGCAATATTTAGTTTCTATGCTACAAAGAATATGACTACTGGTGAAGGTGGAATGATTTTATCAAATAATAAGCAATTCATTGAAAAAGTTAAACTTCTAAGAAATCATGGGCAAGTAGCTAGATATGTTCATGAGGAATTAGGAGGGAACTACAGAATAACATCAATTCAAGCAGCTCTTGGGTTAACACAGCTGAGGAAATTGGATAGATTAAATGAGATCAGAAGAAGAAATGCAATGATATTGACAAATGAGTTGACTAAGTTAAAAGGTTATGTAGAAACTCCTTACGAAGCCCAGTGGGCAAAGCATGTATATCATGTATATGCATTGAAGTTGTTACCTAGTGTTGATAGGGAATGTGTAATTAAATGTATGCAATCTGCAGGAATCGAAACAGCAATACACTACCCTTTACCTTTACATAAACAACCACTCTTTCAAAAACTAGAGTACAAGGAATGTTGCATCAACTCATCTGTTTTATCGCAAAGAGAACTAAGCATTCCAGTGCATCCTAAACTAAGTGAAAATGATGCAAAATTTGTTGCTGATGTATGTAAACATTGCATACAATCATGTATTAAGTTATGAATATGACATTGGTTTTAACAATCATTATATTCCAATACATAAAATGTTTTGAAAATTAAGAATAGTAGTTCACTAATTTTTGAAGAAATTTCTATAGTATAGCATGTGGCATATTTAAAGCATGTTTAAACAAGGCTACATTATTTCACTATCGCTTGGAACATATTTTATTGTTATTCCTTGGAATTGCTCCCCAAACCATCTCAATCTATCTTGAATAGCTTTTCTAATGGATTCGTTGATGGTAAATCTTTGACGTGCCCACATAATAGCATCTTCATGTATATTACCCTCTGATTTGCTAGCTGCAAGCCTAATTAATGCATCTATTTCTGCATGAGTAAACCATCTTGTTGCATCTGCAATTAAGTCAATAATGTGAGGCTTTAACTCTAGACCATATCTCTTAGCACTCTTCATAGCTATGTATTTTCTGAATTCTCTATCTGGATAACCCATTAACATAACAACATCTATTCTACCAGGACGGACGAGTGCAGGATCTAAAAGCTCTGGTGTATTAGTTGTTAAAATAACTAAGGGCTTCTCCTCACTTTGGAGAAATCTGAGAAATATTGTTATTTCTGAGACATGAGTTTCGTGAATTGCTAAGTGTCTGCCAATAAGAAAATCAACATCATCTAGAAGAACAGTTACATCTTTTTTTCTTTTCACGGCTTGTAATGTTTCTTCCAATATTTTTTCAGTTAATCCATACCACATAGAGCGATATGTGCTTGGCCTTAGTTCCACTATTCTCATTTTCAATGCACTTGATATAGCTTCTGCAGAAACTGTTTTACCAACACCAGGAGGGCCTGTGATTAGTATTCCCTTAGGAGCATAGGAAGCTTTAGCAAGAATTGGTCTCACTATTACTGTTTCAATATCATTTCTAAGCTTTGGAGGAATGTCATTTAAACTCCATTGAGGTTTTCTTATCGGTATCTTAACCCTTATAGCTTCATTGAATTCTGGAATAGATATTTCAATAACATTTGTCTCTCTCTCACTACTAAGTTGCACAAGTAATGTGTAAACTCTTTGTGGAGGAGTAGAATCAACATCATCAGCAATTCCACGAAGCTTATACGCTAATAGATTCCATGACATTCTATAAAATTGCTTAACCATTTTCATTTTTATGTTTCTATTCATAGCCTTTACAATGGCAATAAATACTGTGGATCTTTTCCCAATATTCTTGAAATTCTTTTTAGTTACTAAAGCAACTGTATGTATGGTTATGGTTTCATCTCTTGACATGGTTATATATGAGGTAATGCATTGAAGTTGTGGATCAAAATTATGTAGATATAGAGGAATAATTGAAGAAGACATTAGATAAACAATGTAGCTAAGCTCATCATCTCCTATTTTTGCAAAGTTCTTGCTTTTTATAACATGTTTAATATTGATATTGATGGGCCTGGACAAATCCTTTGAAATAATGTTTACCAAATTTACAATTTTAAGATTTGGTTTTACGGGGGCTGTTTCCACAACTGCTATTTTATAATCACTAAGCTTAACTGGTGTAAATGTTACTATTCTGGCATGCTCAATATTATGACTCACTATAGTTGCACCTTAAGTAGAACTTTCTTGGAAAGTTTTTAAATGTAGTACATAAAAACACATTGATTTAAAACTACAATTATACACATGCTTAAATATTTAAATCTTTGGTCTATCTCAAGATATTGTGTAAAACTCTTTCAGCTTATCCATAACAGGTCTATAGAATTTCTTATAAGGTTCTCCATTAATCATTTTTTCTATTAAATCTTTTGTTCGCACATATTTCTGTTCCTGAAGTACTTTCTCGCCATATTTCTTAATATATTCTTCAATTGGAATTCCATATGTTTTTTGTGGCGTATCTCTATAAATATCGTTAAGTATGTTAAAGGCACAGAATGGTATTATTCTTCCGTCAGGCAAAGCGTAATGTATAACACATCTCATAACTCTTTCAACATCATAGTTCCATTCATCCATGAAATGCATCATTCCAATGAAGAGGAATTTGTAGTGAAACTTTCCCAAAGCTTCATAGTTTCTATGTATGAAAATATCGAGTAATATTGATCTAAACTCTTTCTTTATTTCATCTGGAACTTTATCCCATAGCACAAACTTGTTTAGTATTGACAATATAGATGTTGCTCCAAGGATTTTTGTGAGAAATGCTGGCTTTGTTTTTAGAGATTCATATTTCTTCTCTAAGTAGTCAAGCAGTCCTTCAGCGTCTATGAACCTTGTTATTGGTACGAATTCTATTGAATCATTAACTCTCTTTACATAAACATATGTGGCTGCGCCACATGCTGGATGTGTAGTGAATTCAGCTTTTTTAGATGGATCCAGCAACTCTAGAAATCTAGCTATTGGCACTGCAGCACCTACGGGAAACCAATCATTTTTTGTTATTTCTCCATTTAGCTGCTCCTCCAATTTTCTTATAACCTCTGGAATAGTAATTCTATACCTGTTTCTATCTTGTTTTCGCATCATGCCAACAAGACTTACAGGCTGGAAGTTAACGGCTCTTACAACATCCATATTATATGCCGCTATCTTAACTATATCACCTAGTTCGTGATCATTAACACTTTTTATGACTGTAGGAACAAAAACTACACTCGTCATACCACTATTTCTGAAAACCTCAAGTGTGTAGGGAACTTCCCAATGGTTCTTTGGATTTGTCTCTGGAGTAACACCATCAAAACTTAGATAAACAGTGTTTACCCCTGCATCTCTTAAACGCTTTGTATATTTAATAGCCTCCTCTGGATTAGCTAAGTAAAGTCTAGCAAACTTTATTCCATGCGTATTCAATTGTATATGTCTAACACCCATTTTCCTTAGAGTTTCAACAATATCTTCTAAGTCATCTCTTAATGTTGGTTCTCCTCCTGTTAATTGCACAGCAACAACAATGTTTGGCTGTTTTTTAACAGCCTCAACCATTTTCTTTATGTCATCTATTGTAGGCTCATACACATAACCTGCTTTCTCAGCATAGTAGAAACAGTACCAGCAGCTTAAGTCACATCTATTTGTTGCAACAACATTAAGTAGTGCTGTGTGAGACTTGTGTAAGGGGCAAAGCCCACAGTTGAAAGGGCATGGAGCTGTTGCCGCAGTGTATACATACCCTGGACCAACACCTTCAAAACCATATCTCTCAAATTTTCTATACATTTCAGCATCTTCAAAATACACCTCCTCAATCTCGCCATGCTCAGGGCAGTGACGTCTTATGTATAGCCTATTCTCTCTTTCAATGATGATTGCAGGTAAGGGTCTAAAGCAATAGGGGCACAACGACGATGTATATCTTATAACCCTTTCCCCCTCTTTAATTGTTGGAGAAATTCCACCAAGCGAAATAACTTTCTTACCAACATAAACAACATTTTTTTCTCTATCAACATTAGCCACAATTGCAGGGGTTTTGAGGTCGTCCAATTAAAGCACCTATCCTGTTAACCCTTCCAATTTTGTAGTATAAATTTCTTTCGTGTTTAACACTAGATGTCGCAAGATATTAAAATATTATTAGTCTGGAACTCTTTATTTAGCTTTCCACTTAAAGAGAGTATTCATTCAATATCTATTTTTAGGTTGTTACTGAAATGCAAATTCCAAAAATTGTCTTTGTTGTTCCAGATACTATGATAAGATTATGGGATTACATGCCAAACATAGATTTAATGATTAATAGTATTCGCTGGAAATGGGAAAAACCAACAGCAACTACTGTATGGGTTGATTCAGGGGGTTACCAAGTGATGGTTAAAGGCATGAAACTAACAGTTGATGATGTCTTGAGTAGGTACAGAAGAATTGAAGGTGACTATTTTATGTCTCTAGATATTCCCCCTTCTAGATTTTGTTATACAACCAAAGAACTTGTTAATGAAAATATAAAGAACTTTGAATATCTCTACTCAAAACTTGATGACAAAAACATAGTGCCTATAATACATTGTTATGAAAGTTCATTATTCTTCAAAGCTCTTGATGTATACAAAAGCTATGGAGTTAAACTAATTGGATATGGTGGAGCTGTTCCACCATCACTTGCCAAAGGTGGTAGAGGTAGTAGGACAACACCATTAATACCACTTGCGTTGCTATCTAAATTATTCAATGGCGATATTCACGCACTTGGAATTGGTGGCACTTCAACACTGTATACAGCTTTGAAAATAGTTGGAGTAAAATCAATGGATTCTTCATCGTGGCGTGTCAAGGCTGCTTATGGTAAGGTCATTGTTCCGGGATGTGGTGAAAGATATGTTGGTAATGGAAAGGCAAGTTTTGGAAGAAAGGATTTATCTAAAGAGGATTTTGAAAAGCTTGTTAATGCTCTTCAAAAATCTGGGTTTCCATACATCGAAAAAGTGGATATGCTTATTAAAACATTTCGTGGTAGAGCCATAATTAATGCATGGATTGTTAAACACTATCCTGATGTGCTTGAAAAGTCAAATGGGTATTCATGGATTATAGAGTATGTTAAGAAAATAGCTAGGCTTAATGTAGATGAACTTATAAAATTATTGGATAAGAGAATTAAGAGTTTGTACCACAATTAATATTCACATGTTTGACAGCTGCTATGCGCAATATCTTCTATTGCTTCGCCAATACCTTTTAGCGATGTTAATGTGTATCCTTTTTGTATACCTTCTTTTGCTGTCTGTTGCATGCTTTCAGCTGAAGTTTTCTGAGGAGTTGTTTGACTCATTTTTACTCCAACATATATTACTTGCTGGGCCTTGGATTTATCTCTATATACTGTTATTCCTTTGCAGCCCAAAAGCCATGCCAGAATATAAACTTCCCTCACATCTTCTACTGTAGCATCAAATCTTAAATTCACTGTTTTAGAAACTCCTGCACAAACCCATTGTTGCCATACAGCTTGATGAAGAACATGCCACTTAGGCTCTATATCATGAGCAGTCCTGAAGAGAGTTTTTAGAGAACGTGGCACAAAGGGTATTTCAGATAGGCTACCTCTTTCAGCTACAAGTTTTATCATATCAGCATTGTCAAGCTCATATTTTCTTAAATATTCTAGAAACAGAGGATCAATTTCTATGAATGTTCCTACAGTTACATGTCTTTCATATGCAACTGCAAATATTGGTTCTATACTGGATGATGTACCAGCTAGTATGCTTATAGTTCCGGTGGGTGCTATGCTAGTTAGTGTAGCATTTCTCATTCCCACTTCCTTTCTGAGCTTCTCTATATAATTCCAATTAACTAATGGTCTATCGGATAACAGTTCAAGTACTTTTTTACTGGGTCTATCTTTAATTCCTGCTATGTTGAGCAATTCCTCTAAAGGTTTTGCTGTAAGCCATGTTGGTTTGTACTTTGATGAATCATAAATAGGAAATGAACCACGTTCCTTTGCCAGCTCTATACTAGCTAGTGCAAGGTTGTATTCTATCCACTCAGCAAGATGATAAGCAAGATATATAGCATCAACACTATCATATGGTATACCAAGTTTAATCAACATGTATGCCCATCCCATAACACCAACACCTATCTTCCTAGTTCTCTTAATAGCTTGTTCAAGCTGTGGCAAGGGCCATTTAGCAACATCAATAACATTGTCCATAAACCTGGCTATAACTCTTAAATCTTCTGCCAACTGTCTCCATGCAATACGCGGCATCCCCTCAGAATCTATATAAACATACTTTGACAAGTCAATGCTTCCAAGATTGCAGCTTTCCCATGGAAGCAATGGTTGTTCGCCGCAGGGATTTGTAGCGTTTATTTTCCCAAGATACCACACTGGATGTCTTCTATTTATTGTATCCACAAATAACAAGCCTGGATCTCCAGAATCCCAAGCATTTCTAACAATTTTCTCAAATAGCTTAGAGGCATCTTCATACTTCACAATAGCATCCTTGTCCTCTGCAATTGCCATAGCCTCATCAATTGTAACCATAACTGTTTCATCAATCCATATACTACCTCCCTTAGATTCAAGCTCCTCCAGTATAGCTTCTTGAACCCAGTCCTCATTGAGATAATGTCTAGCCTTAGAAATGATGTAGAATCGCGAGTCATTGCCTAAATCAGGACGCACATTTGTTCTTCTTGGATTTATGAGAGGAACTTTACTCTTCTTAATTACGGCATCCATAAAGTAATCATAAACACCAACGGAGATATTGAAGTTTTGTAGATTGATGTCTTTAAGCTTACCACTTTTTGCATCTATAAACTTCTCTATATCTGGATGCCACACATGAAGAACACCCATATTAGCTCCTCTTCTCTTTCCACCTTGCTTAATTACGTCTGTATTAGCATCAAACATTTTCATAAATGATATTGGACCACTTGCCACACCCCCAGTTGACGCTACTATATCACCCTCTGGTCTTAGCTCTGAGAAATCAAATCCTGTTCCACCACCTTGCTGAAATATTATTGCTTGCGCTCTTACAGCATCATATATACCATCGCCTTCTGGTGTTGTAATAGCATCTCTAACAGGTATTACAAAACACGCAGATAATATCCCAAGTCTTGTACCTGCATTCATCAAAGTAGGTGAATTAGGCAAGAATCTCAAATCACTCATAATTTCATAGAATTTCTCTTCCCAAAATTTTGTAGCTTCACTACAATATTCATCACTATTTCCCTTATTTCTACAATAGACAAATTCTGCTTCAGCAATAGCATGAGCAACTCTCCTAAACATCATTTGCGGAGTTTCTTTAAATCTCCATGTCTTAGCATCTTTAAGCAGATATCTACTAGCTAATACCTTTATTGCTGAAAATGACAGTTTTCTATCCCTAGGATCTATGTCTATTGGCTTACCCTTTCCATAGACATCCTTATATATTCTACCAAGTTCATACAACTTTGCAACTTCAAACCATTTAGGATTTTCTAAACCCCTCATTACAAAAATTCTTTCAACTCTATCAACAATTTCATCAACGGAAACCTCATTCTTACCCTTAAGTTCTTCAATAACATTTTTAACAATGTTCCATGCCTCAGCATCGCTGCACAAACCATTACATGCAGCAATAATACTTTTCAATAATTTATAGGCATCGAATTTTTCTCTATTACCACTTCTCTTAATAACACTAATGTTTATGGATTCTATGCTCTGTGACTCTAGAACAGATGCTGGAACTCTATGCGACTCTAATGTCATTTCTTACTCACTCGGCAAAAAACTATTTTTGCTTTGGAAACTAATATGTGCTAGAGGTAGACGAAACTATGTTGCAGTACATGTCTTCTTGAATTACATTAGAATTACTACACTACATGAATTAATCTCATAATTATGAGCTGTGTTTTACAGTGAAGGGAGTACTTAATAAATTCAGGTTTTAACATTATTTTAATATATCTTTTAAGCACTAAATTGTTATACGCTGTGCTAAAATATGTCATAGGGAAAGTGGCAAGATTATGCCCAAATCAAAGAAGACGAAAAAAGAGGAAAAAATTGCGTCAACAAAATATGAGCGCATCTCAACTACAAGTAAAACAAGTAGATCAGTAAGTAGAAGACGATTTGTTGATACCGAAGAATGGGTTTCTAAACATATTAATGAGCTTGTATCCTCTACGGGTTTAGACTTTCTAAATTTAAGTAACGAAGAATACATTGCAATTTTTACAAGAATAGTTGATGCTGTTAGAGGAGACTCTTCTACTTTAGACATGGATACCATTGTTAGAAGAATTAAGCGAAATATTGACAAAGTTTATTCGCTAATTGCTGTTGCAATTCTTGAACTAAGGGGACAATTAAGTGAATCCCAAATCGAGTTTATTGTTAACAACATTAATGAAGCAGTATTACTTTATGCTCCAAGACTTTACAATGAAGCATTAAAATTAGCTAGAACAGATCTCATTGAAAGATTGAAAGATTCCTGGAGACATGCGTGGACCTTAAAACGTTATCCCATACTCCCATTGCAATGTCCTAGATGCGGATTCAATTCTTTAATGCCAGATTTATCATGTTTAGTATGTGGAGCCACTGTATCTGAAGGTGAATTAAAGAAAGCTCTTAACTTCAGGAACATGCTCATTGAGTTTGCACATAAGGAATCATTAGAAGATGTAAAGAAGGCTATAAATTATGGCTATGTTTATTTAAGTAGTATTGGCATAAAACCTCCAGGTGAGAATAAAGATTTACTTGATGTAGAAGTATTTTTAACTAATGAAGAAAGAAGTGTTCTGGCAGACATAATTAAGCAACGTGAAAGTGAAAAATAAAATGGTTATTGAGGTAAAAGACATTAAAAAAGTAAATGAGTACATAGTGAAATATAGACTTACCTTAGTTGCGGTTATATCAAAATATGCAAATAAAAGCTATGTCATGAAACTTCTGAAAACGCTGGAGGAAGAGTCTTTACCAACGATATACACAGTGTTAGTTGTTGATGATACTAGTAATGATAAGAGAAGTGCTTACAACATTATGCTGAATCTATATTTAGATGGTGTCTGCATATTTTCTCAAGAAGGTGTGTTTAACAATTTAGAAAATGATTTAACAGTGTTGAAAAGAGGTATTAGGGAGGTTCTAAGATCTAGATCAATTCAAATAAGATTTGTAAAAAGATGAATGAATATGATAATTGAAGTACCTCAACCAATTTGTACTTCCTGCAACAAAAGACATGCTACATACCATAGAATAACGTCTGGTGAGAAGCTTTGCAAACTTTGTTTATTTAATAGTGTTGTGAAGCAAACACGAAAAAATTCCCACTATTATAAAATGTTTAGAAAGAATCAAAAAATTGTTTTTGCAATAAGAGGAGACAATATTCCCTTATCTATAGAATCATTTTTGATATTGCATCAAGCAGTAAAAGATTTTGAATTAGAATACAAAATTTTGTGTCCAGATAATATAGTAGACTGTAAAATTGTTGATAATGAAATTAAAGAACATGTTAAAGGCAAATACGAAGTATATACAGTTAAATATTCTCTTGATGTAATCTCAAAATCCTTTATTCATATGGTTAAATACATTGATGCAGTATCTGTGGAAATAGCTAAGGAAAGTGAAGCAGAAAGTGTAGTATCTACATTGTTTAGGGATGAAATGACCATGTTGTCTATAATGGGTTTTCTGCTCTTGTCCAAAACAGTTTTTGGGGAGGGTATGCCGGTAAAATATGTTGAGAGTGTAAAGATAGTGAGACCTTTTTATAATGTGTTTTCTCATGACGTAATCTACTTGGCTTATTCACTAAAGGATATGGTGAAATTATGTAAGGAATTAAATAAAATAAGGATAAATGTTGATGAATATTTTCTTAAAGCATATAAGATCTTTCTCAAATCGCCTGAGTTGATGTATTCAAGTTCTAAATCTGTTGAGCTATTACAAAGTTTTGTTATAGCAAAAACTAGTAGATGCCGTGTATGTGGTTCGTTTAGTGATAAGCAGGTTTGTGAATATTGTGAGCAGTTCAAAATATCTCACTAAATCTGAAGATTTAATATGGGTTTTTCATAAAAGCTTATATAGAACCTCTTCTAAACACAGACTAGACTATGGTGGTGACATAACATGGCAATGTACGGAATACCTGTGCTAATATTGAGAGAAGGAACCTCGAGAACTCATGGTCGCGAAGCTTTAAGAGCTAACATTATGGCTGCTCGAATCTTGTCAGAAATACTAAGAACAAGCCTAGGTCCAAAGGGACTTGATAAAATGCTTGTTGATAGCTTTGGAGACATTACAGTAACAAATGATGGTGCTGCAATAGTTAAGGAAATGGAGGTTCAGCATCCAGCAGCAAAGCTGCTAGTAGAAGCTGCAAAAGCTGTGGATGCAGAAGTGGGAGATGGCACAACATCAGCTGTAGTATTAGCAGGTGCTTTACTCGACAAAGCTGAGCAGCTTTTGGATCAGGGTATACATCCAACAACTATAATAGAAGGTTATAAAAAAGCATTATCAAGAGCTCTGGAAATATTAGATGAAATAGGTATGAAGGTTTATGTAGGTGATTTAGATAAGCCAGAGGAAAGGGAAAAGACCAAGGCAGAGATTAAAAAAGCTCTATATACAACCTTGGCAAGTAAATATATTGCAACACCTGATGTCATAGACAAGCTAATGGACATGGTTATTGAAGCGGCTTTCAGAGTTGCTGAGAAAAGACCTGATGGAACATATGATGTGAAGCTTGACATGGTTAAAATAGAGAAAAAGAGAGGTGGTAGCT
>NZ_JASNVW010000007.1 GCF_030186535.1 Ignisphaera cupida
GAATCCATTAAATGGAATTGAAAGTAGAAACAATAGCAAAAACAATACAAAATATGCAAAATATTTGTTATATCGTTCTGGGAATCCATTAAATGGAATTGAAAGGATAGCTTCAGCAACTGTTTTCAAAATCCTCTCCTCGTCTGTGCATGGAATCCATCAAATGGAATTGAAAGGAACGGTTTCATGAACAAGAAATATGCATCGTGGAGCTGGTAGAATCCATTAAATGGAATTGAAAGTATCTTGTCTCAATGATCAGAGCCTTTGTTTAGGTTGTAAGTGTTTATATTTGCTGTTTTTGTTTTTTGTTTTGTGGTGGTTTTGTTTGGCTGGTGTTTGCTACATATCTCCTGTTGGCACTTCGCTTTTGAGCAACTTTAGCAGGTTGTTTGGGTCTAGGTATTTGTCTAGGTATAGCGATTTTGGGGAGTGGCACAGGTTATCGCCATCTGATGAGAGGAATGTGTTTCCTCATGGCTCTGTCTGTAGCGCTTTGAGTGATGGGGAGTTGGTTAATGATTTGATTGGTTTTGTTGTTGGTCAGAGGGAGAGGAGCTGTGCTGAGGTCAATGGTGTTTTGGGTATTCAGAGGGTTTTTGGCCACAGGTTTGATGATGTTGAAATAGTTTTGCTTTACACAAAAACATGTACAGCTGCTCTTGTTTCAAACGTTCTTGTGAAGGCTTTTCAGGAGCTTGGTTTTCCAAAGCCTGTTGCAATTGAGTTGAGTAGGATTGGCAGTGTTGAGGAGTTTGACAATGGTCTTGTCGAGCTATTGGATAAGATTTCTAGTATTATTCAAGAGAGAAGGTTGAGGGGCATGAGAATATACATAAACGCTACACCTGGATTCAAAGCAGAATCAGCATTTGTTGTTCTAGCATCTATGCTTATGGGCGTTGACGCAGCTATATACATTCATGAGAGCTTTGACTACCCAGTTGTGATACCCTCTCTACCAATAGCTATTAGGAGAGATGAGATAGAGCCGTTGCTAAAGGTTTTTGGAGAGGAAAGCTCTATACACATAAACGCATTTGTTAGTGCACTGGGTTATTCAAAGCTTAGAGAATACATTGACAAAGGCGTTGTTGTTATCAGGGGTGAGGAGGTGGTTCTAAGACCGTGGATAAAACACCTTGTTAAGAAGAGCTAGGTTTGCAAACCAAGAAACATTCTAACAAACATGTTTCTCTCATACTCATGACCAAGCGTTGTGAATGGGCCGTGACCAGGGTAAACAACTGTTTCAGGTGGAAAAAATGTGAATATTCTTTTTATGCTTTGCCTAAGCATCTCCTCGGATCCTCCAAGCAGATCAGTTCTACCAACAGCTTCTCTAAACAGTGTATCACCTGTGAAAAGTGTTTTGATGGATTCTACATACAGAGATGTTGATCCTGGGCTATGACCAGGTGTGTGAACAACACCAATTTTTATAGAGCCAAGCTCAAGAACATCACCACCACAAAGCGTCTTGTCTGGCTTTGGAATACTCCCCACCTCAATGCCCCACCTCCTAGCAAGCTCAGCACTCCAATAAGCAACCCAAACATCATCACTATGCATATAAAACTCAGCACCAAGAGCACTCCTCAGAAAATCAACACCTAGAACATGGTCGAAGTGGCCATGAGTAGCCACAACAGCTCTAACCCTCAAACCCTTGCTAGTCACAAAACTCACAACATCAAATGACTTGTCACCAGGATCAACAATAAAAGCATCTTTGGATAAATCATCGTAAACAACATAGGTACTCGTTTTAAGCACACCCAAAACAAATGCTTTTACAACAATCATTTGAAGCAACCAAAAACAAAGAATGTTGAAAAACTATTAAAGCTTTGGTTAGATGAGTAGATGCGTACCAACAAGCTTAACCCCCTCTCTTGGATCCAACACAATTCCGTATTTGCCCATGGTTCCAGAGCCTATTATAACATCGGGCAACACTATCTTCCTACCCTCAACCTCAATCTCCTCAACAAATTTTTGACACCAAACAAATTCTATTCCAAAACAGGCACATAAAACCTATTCAACAAATCAACATTGCAAAACCAAAATAGCTTAACAAATTCTAAAAGGCTTTTTTACAAACATCATTTTCTAAACCAAGAATCCAATAAATGGAATTGAAAGTTATGTGTGCACATCTTTCAATTGTTTGATGGGCGATGGGTTTTTGAATCCAATAAATGGAATTGAAAGTTGAGATTGCAAAGAAAACTGGTTTCAGCATTTGAGGTGGCAAAATGATTGAAATTGTTATAAGAGCTGAGGACATCATTAGAAGAGCCATTGTCATAGACCTAGACAACAACTTGTTTGTTGATGAGGTTTTTGGAGTTGTCAAGCCATTTAGATGCGTAGAAGAGCTTGCAAACATTTTAATGAGCTATGCATGCAGAGGAGAGTGTGAAAAGCCACATGCAGATCCAGTTATACACGCTGGCAAAGTTGTTTTGGTTTGGAGAGGAAGAGAAGTAACAATTGACGGAGACTTCTTCGTAGGTATAAAGATAAGCAGCATTTTGAGCAATGTAAACATGCTTGTGAGAAACTAGTTCATGTGAAAAACATTTTTCATCTATTGCTCTTTGTCATTGTTTTGATTCGGAAGAATCCAATAAATGGAATTGAAAGTCTACAATCCCAAGAACCCATTTCCTACATGTCTCAGCATTGTGAATCCAATAGATGAAATTGAAAGTGATGGCCGCCAGGTTTATAAACTGGTTGTGCAAGTTTCGTAACTGGAACCCAAAAATGGAATTGAAAGAGGAGCAAACAAACATAAGCAGATTAATGTTTATAGCTAGAAGTTATCTTAACGAGGCCTTTGAGTTGCTTGAAAAGGGTTATGTTCACGACGCGGCTGAGAAGGTTTGGGCTTCTGTTAAGAGTGCTACTGAGGCTCTTGCGCTGAAGTACCACGGTACTACTAGGCCTTCCCACGGCGTTAGCTGGAGGAGGTTTGTTGGAGAGGTGTTTACAAGGGTGGGGCTCAGCGAGAGGGAGGCTGAGGAGCTTGCAGACTACTTCATAGATGTTAGGGATAGGCTCCATGGCGGTGTTTTCTACGGGTTCTTCTATGAGGAGGAGGAGCACAGGCCTCTAATAGAGAAAGCGAGAAGGTATTTAGAGCTGGTAAGCAAGCTTCTGAACACAAACACCTAACACACCTTCTCTAAGCTTCTAAAAGCTTATAGCAGTAGAAACTCACTTCTTTCAATTCTTCGTATTGCACTTCCCATGCTTGATCAAGTTCATTGAGTAAGTGAAGCTTATGCTTCTTTTAGCTAAAGTTCATAAGGGGGTAAGACGGTTCTTGAGAATGTGCCATATTGGGTATGCAGCTTCTCCACACTAACAGTCTCACACTTGGCAATGGCATCGCTTTGGCGGAAATAACAAAGGTTTGGCGAAGCTAGATCCTCTAAGCGTAGCCCAAATAGCTGTAGTGAGAGGTTGTGACAGGACTTAGCACAAGAGCAGTTAATATCATTGGCAGAGAAATTGTGGCGACACTGCTTTGTAATGGTATTGGCATTGGGGATGGGGTGAAGGTTTTAGTGAGTGGTTATAGCCATTCACAATTGCTACACGTTGCTGTATACTTTTCTTCGTATGGAAGCTTCACTCTTCTTATCAAAAGCTTTTCGTCTAGCTCCTTCAAATACTCCAATATGATATCCTTCATTTTTCTAGACATTATGTACACAGGTATTGTTACACCTAGTTGCATCAAAGCTTTTTCAGCTAAAGCCTTTCTAATCATCTCATTTGCACTTGTACAAACATAGTCTGCTTTCTCCATGTGGGTTATGCACTCTTGCTTTGCTAGTGTGTTGCATGTTGAAAACACTGTTACATCTATTCCCAGCTTTTTCTCAGCTTCTCTCACCTCTGAAATCTCCCAGCATCTAGCACCAATAACACTAACAGCAACTTTTCTACATCCAATTTCAGCAGCTTTCGAAACACCTTTCACTTGATCAATTAAAGCATTTTCCTTATCCAAAACAACTCCACCCATATCCTCAACAGTTTTAATCACTTCTGAAATTGGATATGTTTTGAGAAGACCATTCATAACAGCTCCAATACCTTGAACAAGCTCTGATTTCTTGGCAACAACAGTTCCAGCACCATCACAAACAACAACTGCGCAATCGAAAAAACCTTTTTCCATACCCCACGAAACAATTTCTGATGTGCCAAAAGAAACAACTTTGCTTGTAACAAACCCTCTTCTAGATGTGAACAAACCAAACACAACCATTTTAAGCTTCACAACATGTTCAACAACATCTTCACAGCTTTTCCTAACCCCATAAACTCTCAGCATATATGGGCAAAAAAGATTCCTCGGCTTCTCAACAACCTCAACAAAACCATTTTCATAGATTCTAACCACAGAGCCCATGACAAGGGCTTCGTGAAATCTCAACAGCTTTGCACCAAAATCACAAAGAGTTTTGCATCTCAATATATTTCTTAACAGCTTTCACAGCTTCTCTCACTATAGCAGGTATATTGGATTTGTAGAATCTTAGACTTCTCTTAATCTCTATAGCCAAAGCCTCTACCTGTGGTGGTTTACCAAAATATGCTATGAATGCTCCTCCAAAAAATGGATAGTCAAAAGCTGTTTTGAGTTTGTAGCTTCTAAAAACATTTGCAATGATTTCTGCAAGTTGTTTAGAAGCTGATGAGAAGCCTCTTGTCGATATGCATATATCTGGCCACTTAGAAACATTCTTCATTCCATGAATATCCACAACCACTCTAACCCCATATCTTCTCACAACATCTTCTACAAAAAGCCAAAAAGGAGATTTTTCAGCATACCACTTATTGAGATTATAATCAGGCATTGCAAGACCATCAACAAAATCAACCTTACTCAAAGTTGGTAAAACAGCCCATGCATTTTCAGAAACAGCAACCTTGTACGCAATTTCCCATGTAAACAAATCAACTGCAGACCCATATCTAAGAAAATGGCCAAGCTCATTATAAAAACCAAACAGTTTGTCATAGCCCAAACGCCTTAAGCATTTCCTCAAAACCTTTACAACATGTTTATACATATCTGTTCCAAAACCATGCAAAGCTGTGATTAGAAGTGGGTAACTACCCTCAACAACTATGAAACCATCCAAAGAATCGAAACTCAATTTGCTACACCATGAAAACAAAAGTTAAAAGCAAAATTTTAAATCATTTTAATAGCTTTGTCTTCAACTTTCTTTGGAAACACGATGGTTGTGGAAAAGACTGTGGCTATGTGCTTGTAGAGAATCAGTTATCGCTCCCCCAATCACCTTTCATCAAAGACCAATCCACATCATCTAATCTAAAAACATTTTTCTTAAGGGTTAAAAACACTATTTATTCTTGTTTTGATGTTCATATGTTTTTATCATTGGTATTGAGGCTATTGCCATGGATGATATGTAGAATACTGGTTCTGGATTTTTCAAGATATCTGCTAGTGCTCCTCCAATGCTTGTTGCTATTGCTGGGGCAATATTTTGTATTAGATATATTGTGGAGCTGTGCCCTATTCTCTTATCTGAATCCACTTCGGATATTATGTGGCTTAGTAGTGACATCCACACTCCTATTCCCCCAGCACCAGATGCAAAAGCTCTTGCAACTTGAAGCTCAACTGTTTTTAGCTGTGGGAAAATTGCTGTTGATGTAGCTGATAAGGCTATTGATATTCTTGCAAGTGTCAATGGCTTTACCTTTTTAAGTATTTCACTAAATGCAATAGGTGTTGCAATACTTGCAACAAAAGTTGATATGTTCATGGCTGTTATCCAAAGCTCGTCTCCTCCAAGTTTGTAGATTATGTATGGTGCTGTGAGAGATGTTGGTAGGTTGAGTGATAGGAATAGAATTGCTATAGCTATGTAGAATAGTGTTGCTGGTTTAGCATTTGAATACACATTTACAGTATTTGCTTTAACTGCATAGTCTTTCAGCATAATAATTAGTGGTGTGTCAAGTAAAAAGATTGTTGATACCACTAGAAACAGTTTTCCATAGGAGAGCAAGCTCTTTTCAAAAGCAAATATGTATCCAGCTATTGAAGATCCGGCCAAAGCACCTATAGTACCAAGCAAACTATCTAAAGCAACATATCTATGCTTCAAATTATCTGGAATGTTATCAGCTACATAATCAGTCCAAGCAACTCCAGCAATACTTCCAAAACCACTAGCCAATGAGAATATAGCTGATGATACATACAAAAGCTTTAGAGCATCAAAAACATTTATTGTTACCAGAATTGATGAAACAAGGAATAGCATTCTTGAGAAGAGAATTGATAGTTTAAACAAGGCAAGTCTGTAAAGCCTAAAAAACAGCTGTTTCCTCATCGCAACAAGAAAAACAATTGATGATGAGAATAGTGGAAGTGCATAGGAAATAGAAATGTGTATGTAGTCACTAGACAATCTAGATGCAAAAGCAAGTCTATAACTCCACAAACCACCAAACCAAACACCCCAGAGAAAAGAGTCTATAAGTAGAACTATAAGCAAAAACAGTTTTGATTTCTCCAAAGCAAACCACCGCAAAAATCACTACAAACTTCTCACAATGAATTTTGGAGGTTCGATCCACTCACTTTTGCACCTTGGGCATTTAGAAGGCTTCTTAGGTTTTTCAAGATCCTTGAAAACATAGCCACATTTTCTACACCTTGGTGGTGTCATTAAAAGAGCTTTTCTATTACCACTCTCCCTCCTAATGCTTTTAGCAATATGCTCCAAATGAATATAAACATCTTTTACATCTAAATCAAAAACATTTGCTATTTTCTCAGCTGAAACAGGCTCCTCAGAACTCTCTAAAAACTTCGCAATTCTCTCTCTAATACTCTCATAAAGCTCTTCAAACATTTTGAAAACACCAATTCAAGATTTTGTTAAATTGTGTTATTAGCACAGGTTGTGAAACAACACTAATTCGCTGTGTTATAGTGTTAAAAGAAGTTGTTTTTTATACACATATGTTGTTTTGCATATGGTTTCTACCCATGTTTAATTCAATGTTTTTAGCCTTTTTAGTGTGAAAGTAGTTGTGGTGAGCCATGGCCAACAGAGTTTATGTTGTTGAGAAATTTGTTTATAGGGTTTTGCATGAGGGTTTTGAGCCATCTGAGGAGGAGGTGAGGAGTGTTGGTGAGCTACTTGGTCAGCCAACTAAAAAGCTTAGTGTTGTTTTGGATAGGTATAAGCAGGTTTTTGGTAGATATGTTGAGAAGAGATGTGCTGGTTTTGACCATGAAAAGCTTTGTTTGTATACATGGAGTCAGAAAGTTCCTTTCAAAGCTTTTCCACTTTCAATGCATTTAACTGGAACAATAATTCTTTTCAAAGACGATAAACCTGTAGAGGTTGTTGCATACCCAATTCCAAAGGCTCTTAGCTATGCAAAGTCATCTGATGTTAGCGAGGAGAAGTTTGGTTTTGTAACACCTAGAGAGGTTTCTAAAAGAGTTGATGGTTGGCAAATAACAGCATATTACAATCCATTGCTTGGGAAATGGGTTTTTGCAACAAGATATGTTTTACACAACATGTATTTTGATAGAGGAAAGCTTGTTTCTGAACCATTTGAAAGCATAGCTAATCCATATGTTTATGTTGCTCATAGAATAGCTGAGGAAGAGAATCTCTACAGTGTTTTAGACAAGTTCAGGGGTTGGACAATAACATTTGTTTTAGAAGGACCAGAACCAGCTGTGACAAAACCTCCATACCCGCTTGGAGATGACTATAGGAGATACAAGCTATATGCTCTAATGGCTAGAGACCCAAGTGGAAAGCTGTACACGTGGAGAGAAACAGGAGAGCTTCTAAACTATAGAGTTCCAGAATCTGTTGAACCAAAGAAACTATCAGATCTATACAGAGATGTTTCTAGAAAGCTTGATGTAAGATCATATTTCGCATATGTTGACACAGGTGATTTGGAAAACCCATTGATAATAGAGCTAGAGTCTGATGCATATCCAGAAGCAATGAATGTGAAGTATCTCAACAACGCAAAGTCTGCAGCTATACTTGTTGTTGATGGGCTTGGCCATGAGCTTAAAAAGATTGTTGATCAAAGAATTGCTAGTGCAATAGATGGTGTGGAAGCTGCTGTAGAATCTACGAGGAAATTGTTGCAGAATCTACGTGAAGACATGTACTCTTCTGCTGCATGGGAAATAGCGAAAACAGTAACAGAGTTTAGAGAAGATGCAGATATAAAGACTGGTGAACTTGAAAAGGCATTGAAGGAGGGAAATGTGGATAGAGTTGTGAAAAAGGTTTTGGCAATTCTACTAGAAAACAAGTCTCTTACAACCATAGACACACTGGAAATGCTATCACAATTTGTAGATGCTTTGAGGAAAAGAATTGAGAGCTTGACACGAGAAAACATTGAGCAAATCAGGTAATGGCTAAGCGCTTTCCCTAACAATATTTGGAGAATCTAATGAGTGTCTCCACAGCCCCTTCTTAAAGCTTATCACAACAATACCTAGTTCATCTATTGTTGCATCAGTAATAAGCGGTTCTATTAAATGTGGATCAACAGCTATATATGCATAAACTGATGATAGAACTCTTCCCCTTTCATCAAGTAGCTCAACAAGATACTTCTTTCTAGAGATATAATTATGTGTAACCGTAGATGCTAACTCAACCTCAACTATATCCATATCCTCTAAAGACAGTCCAAGCTCCTCAGCAACACTTTTATCAACAACAACCACAGGCTCATCACTTTCAGCACCACCATTAACCAATACCCTCAAAACCTTATTTCTACCTGTATCTCTATCAACAATCCTTATCCACACTCTAACAACCACTAGACACACCCTTAGGCACTAAAACTCTGACAATTCTATACCTTCCATACTTTAACCTCTTATTTCTCAAAATCTTTACCTTGCCACTAACAATAGCATCAAACAACTCCTTATCTATAACAACTTTTAAACCCACCTAAACAACACCTTTGAATTCCGTTTTAAACCCACGTCACTAAGCTAATAAATTTATCCTACTCAATTCTATATTGCTGAATCAAGTACCTACCAAACCTATGTTTTTTGCAATTACCTGCAAAACATTTTTATCCAATGAGTTGAAAAATTGTAGAGTTTCTTTGAATTATTGCTAGATTTTCTTAACCTTTAGAATGTAGTGATATGCTGAATTTGCTGCTATAGCCCCTTCAGCCACTGCAACAACTATTTGTTCAAATCTCACTTTGTGTGGTCTGCCAGCAACATCACCTGCTGCAAAAACTCCTGGCAGGTTTGTGCTCACATCTGGTTTCACAGCTATGTACCCATTTTCATCAAGTTCTAAACCAATTTTCTTTAACAATTCTACAGGTGGTTGAGATTCAATTTCTATGAAAATCCCGTCAACGTTGATAATTCTCTCCTCCCCTGTGTTAACATTTTTAATTTTTATTGCCTCTACCTTGCTGCTTCCAATGATCTTGGTAACAACTGTGTTTAGAATTGGTTCAATTTTTGGATTATTCAAAACCTTCTCTACGTAAATTAGAAATGCTTTAAAACATTTCTTCTGTGAATAACATAGACTTTTCTAGCAAAGGAGGTTAGGTGAAGAGCACTACCCAAAGCTGAGTCTCCTCCACCAACAACTCTATCTCTAAAGAAAGGAGCATCGCAAACAGCACAATAGGAAACACCTCTTCCAATCAACCTATCCTCGCCAGGAACACCAAGCTTCCTCTTCTCACATCCAATAGCAATTACAACAGCATAACCACAAAAAACATCGCCATTAACAGTCTCAACACATCAAAGATCATTGCTTCTCCTTAGATTCTCCATAGGATTGCCAACAACTATTTCAACACCATATTTTCTAACATGTTTTTCAAAGAGATTGACAAGTTCATTACCAGGAACATCAGGAATGCCAGGATGGTCATCAACAAGAGGAGCAACAGCCATTTTACCTCCAAGATCCTTTGTAACAATAATGGTCTTTAAATCAAATCTAGCCAAGTAAATAGCTGCTGTTAAACCAGCGAGGAAAACGCTCTATTTCCTATGCTAGAAGAGAAGGGGGTTCCAAGAGAAGGTGGCCCTATAGGGGTTATGCTTGAAGAACACAACATTGGCAGAGAATATATTAGAGGATTGGAGGAAGGGGTTAAAAGCTTTATATGGGTATTGAAACTGGGCTAAGAGATATTATTGAAAACGGAACTGGCTATATTCAGCTTCTAAGAAATCACATTTGGATAGAAGACAACATTTTATTCCAAATAGCACTGCAGTTTCTAAATGAAGATGATGATGCAAAGCTTGTTGAAGAATTTGAGGAAATAGAGGAAAAGAGAATAGGTCATGGAAAACACGAAGAGCTTGTAAAAAGTATTGAGGATTTGTCTAAAGAGTTCAACTAGTTTTGCCAAAACAAAACACAGTTATGTCAAGAAATTATTTCAAAGCTTTAACCAAAGACCTTGTGCTTAGATATTGAGAAGTAATTGATAAAAAATAAAATTGTTTTTACCTTAACCCAACCCTATTTACTTTTCTTCTTCCCAATCCAGTAAACAAATCCTGCTATTATCCAGCAAATCAATGTGCTTATTGGTGTGAATGTGCAGTGTGAGTAGTATCCAATGAGATTTGGCTTCTTTGCTAGTGCTGGTACTAGAGTTGAAATGCCTAGGGCAATGAATATTGCCGTGACAAGCCAGTAATACCACTTCATGTTTCTCCACCCTAATGAAAATGATATGCCAAGAAAACTTAAAGGTTTATGTTGTTTAAACATTTGTGTTTGTTGAGGTGTTAGTAGTTGGATTCTCGAAGCAATGTTTTAAATAAGATGTATAGTGGTATTGTGAATCTTGAGTCTGTTAAACAATATTGTGAAGAAGCCATTGGGTTTGGTGTAAATATTCAGGATGTTATTGGTGTTGTGACAAAAGCTCTTGAAGTTGTTGGTAAGAAGTATGAGGAGGGTGAGTACTTCTTGTCTGAACTTATAATGGCTGGTGAAATTGTTAAGGAGTGTTTTGAAGTGTTTGAATTGCATATACCTAGTAGCCAACGCCAGTTTATTGGTAGAATTGTTGTTGGAACTGTTGAGGGGGATCTTCATGATATTGGCAAAAATCTTTTCATAATGTTTTCAAAGTCTATGGGTTTTGAGGTTATTGATCTTGGTGTTGATGTACCTCCACAAAAATTTGTTGATGCAATAAAGCAGTACAACCCAGACATAGTTGCAATGTCAGCACTTATAACAACTGCGCTATCATCAATTGAGAAAACTATGAAGGCTCTTAAAGAGCATGGTCTTAGAGACAAGGTTAAGGTGATTATTGGTGGTGCTGCTGTATCGAAAGAGTTTGTAGAAAGTGTTGGTGCTGATGCTGGTGGTGTAGACGCATTTGAAGGTGCTCTCATATGTAGAAAGTGGGTTGAGGAAAAAGCAAAACAGAATAGATGATTAGGTGATGGGCTATGCACAAACCTCTTACACATAGAGAGCGTCTTCTAAGGGTTTTCAGTTTTCAAAGTGTTGATAGAGTACCTAACTACGAGTTTGGGTATTGGAAAGAAACAATAGATAGATGGCATAACGAGGGTCTTCCACAGCACATCAAATCTGATAAGGATGTTGAGAAATACCTTGGTCTAGAAGGTATTGAGAGTTTAGAGAGCATACCTGTAGTAGTTGGCTTGTGGCCTCCGCCAATAGAATTTGTTTTGAGGGAGGAAGACGATAAGGAGGTTGTTGCTGATGGGCTTGGAGGAATCTATGTTAGAAAGAAGTATGTTTCTGCAGTACCACACTACATCAGATTCCCAATTAGAAGTAAAGATGATTGGAAGAAGATTAAAAGGTTTCTCGATTTCGAAACACCTGGTAGAATTTCTCTAAATTGGAGCGATATTGTTGAAAAGTATAGGAATAGGGACTACCCATTGAGAATATTTGTTGGTAGCTTAGTTGGGTGGCTAAGAGATTGGATGGGGATAGAGGGCTTGTCAAAAGCTTTTTACAGAGACCCTGACTGGGTTGAGGAAATGGTTGATACAATAGCTGATCTAGTTGTTAAAATACTAGATGTTGTGTTAAGAGATGTTGTACCTGATATGGCGTGGTTTTGGGAGGATATAGCCTATAACAAAGGCCCTCTAATCTCCCCCAAGCTCTTCGAAAAATATATTGTGCCAAGATACAAGAGAATAACAAAACTTTTAAACGCCTATGGGGTTAAGATAGTTGTTGTTGATTGCGATGGGAATATAGAGCTTCTTGTACCTGGCTGGCTCGATGGCGGGGTAAACTGCATGTTCCCACTTGAGGCAAGGTATGTAGATCCATATAAACTCAGAAGAGAATATGGCGAAAAGATTCTTCTCATGGGTGGTGTAGACAAAATGGCTTTGATAGCAGGTGAAAAAGCTATTGATAAAGAACTTGAGAGACTAACTCCACTGCTTGAGGAAGGTGGATACATACCAACAGTAGATCATAGAGTACCTCCAGAGGTTTCATACAAAAACTACCTGTACTACATAGAGAGAAAAAGAGAGTGGCTGGAAAAGCACCATCCATAAAACCATGACAATGCTACTCAAATTCAAAAACCTGTAGCTGTACTAGTAAATTACTACAACCCCCAAACCCTCCAATTTTTGCAAACAGTGTTCATAGCTTATTAATGCTGCTAATAAGGCTGTTTTCGATTAGCGATAAATTTAAATGCTTTTGATTGCTTCTATTTACTTGATAAGAAATCCTCTGTGATCCGCTATGCGGTGAGAGGGGGTGAGAGAGTAAGAGTTGCAGATGGGAGCCTTGTGGCGTTGGGCTCGACAGGGTCCCATGAGGCTTGGGTGAAGCTGGTGAACCCAAGCCTAGGGCCAACCCCACCCACGGAGTTAAAAGTGATTGAAACCAATTAAAAGTACCGTGAGTGGGGAAACGCTAGTATTAGAATAGCTGGGAATAGCTGGTAGAAGTGTTAAAGCAGAAAAAGCTTTGACTTGAGTGATGCTTTTAATGAGTTTTGATAGGTATAGGGATTGGTTTGAAGAAGCTATTGATGATTTTGAAGCTGCTCAGATACTGCTTGAAATGGGTAAGTGGAGCAAAGCTTGTTTCTTTTCTCATCAAGCTGTTGAAAAAGCTTTGAAGGCCCTTTTAATCAAAAAACTTGGTGTTTATAGACATACCCACAGCGTTGCTGCTCTCATAAACGAAATCTCATCTAGAATAGCTCTGCCCAGCGATCTTGCGAAGTTGGCTAGCAAACTTGATAGATACTACATACCCACGAGATATCCAAGTGCATGGCCATCTCTACCTCCACACAAGCACTATTCAAGAAGTGATGCTGAGGAAGCTGTTAGAATTGCTTATGAGGTGATAAACTTTGTTAAGAGAACCATTGAGACAGATTCTTAGCAAAGAAAATGTTAGAGATTTGACTGAGGAGCTAACCCAGCTACTTGAAAACATTGCAAAAACATATAAACCACTAAAGATAGTAATAACAGGATCTCTAGCTGAGGACAAGTTTGTGAGAGGGTTAAGCGATATAGATGTTCTTGTAGTAGTCAAGGAAATGAGAGAGAATATGGAGAGATTTCTCATGCACTCAATAAAAGATGTTGATGTGGAAATAACAATAGTTTCGGAAAAAGAACTTGAAGAAGCTATTAAGAGAGGCAATGAATTCTATATACAAGCAATTGAAAAAGGCATAGTTGTTTACACCTCCTAATTCCATTTACCGAGATCATATTTTAATCCCTTAACCAAGATTTGTATATACTTCAAACTTCTATTCTTATTCAACTCACTTTCAAAATATTAGAGATATGGCTTTTTGGATTAAGGAGACAACTTTGCAAAACGTTAAATTTTTATCTTTATGAAAAACATAAAGATAATTTAGGTGCTATAGTTGATTCCACGTGAAAGAGTTGTTTTAGCTTTGAAGCATGAGGAGCCTGATAGAGTGCCAATAGACTTTGGTGCTACGCTCACTACCGGTGTTCATGTATGTGTATATAACGAGTTGAGAAAGACTTTGAATTTATTTGTTAAACCTATTAAAGTAATTGATTTTGGTCAACAATTAGCTGAAGTTGAAGCAGAAATTTTGAGGCTTTTCCAAGTTGATGTAATTAATATTAATAGAGTTCTTGATCCTTGTGCCCCTATAGAAATACCTTTTTTCAAGTAGAAGAAGTGGGTTCATAGATGTGGTTTTGAAGTTGAAATACCGGATAAAATAAACATTGTTGAGGAGGAGAATAGGTATGTTGCATACTGGAATGGAAATGTCATAGGGTTTATGCCTAAGAAGGGATATTATTTTGAGGGTTTTAACAGAGTTAAACCCCCGCTTGGCGATATAAATAGTGTTAGCGATGTTAAAAACTATGATTGGAGCAGTGCCAAAATCTCTACAGAGCATCTGGAGTTTCTTAAAAAGCGTGCTGAGTGGCTATACAAAAACACGGATTACGCTCTACTATTCTTCTCAGGATATGCATATTTGGGAGGATGCGCAATGGGTTTTCATGAGTGGGGTCAGGGGCTTAGGGGCTGGGCAAAGTGGTTAGCAGATCTAAGAGTCAGAAAGCCATTAGCCGAGGCAATACTGGATCAAATGATGGAGATTCTCAAATACAATGTAGAGAACATTGTTTCTACACTAAAAGACTATGTTCAAGTTATTGCTTTTGGTGATGATTTTGGTACTGAGGAGGGTCCTCAAATTAGTGTTGAAATTTTTAGAGAGTTTTATAAGCATAGATTTGAAGAGTTGTTTAGTATTGTTAAGAGAAGAAGTAAAATGTTTATATATTTCCATAGCTGCGGCTCTATATACCCAATAATTAAAGAGCTTATTGATGCTGGTATAGATGCTATTAACCCTGTTCAAATATCTGCTAAGGGTATGGACCCTGAGAAGCTTAAGAGGGATTATGGTGAGCAAGTAACATTCTGGGGTGGTGGCGCGGATACCCAACATGTTTTACCATTTGCAAAACCTGATGAGGTTGTTGAGCATGTTAAGAAGTTGATCAAGATATTTGCTCCTGGCGGTGGATTCGTTTTTGCATCAGTACACAATATTCAGCCACCAACACCACCAGAAAACATTGTTGCAATGTTTGAAACAGCTTATAAATATGGTAAATACCCAATAAGAGCTAGCTAAAGGTAATTGAAGATGAGCAACGTTTTGAATTCTATTGTTGATTCCCTAGCCAATTTAGATATGGATAACATTATAAAATTTGTTAAAGAAGCTATTGAAAAATTTGATGTTAGAAGTGTTATAGATGCTCTTGCAGAGGGTATGAGAGTTGTTGGTGAAAAGTATGAAAGGGGTGAGTACTTTGTTTCGGATTTGATAGTATCTGCAGAAATATTTAATGAGGCTATGAATATTGTTAAGCCAAAGATTTTAGAGCTTAGAAAAGAGGTTAAGCCTATTGGAAGAGTTGTTATAGGTACTGTCTATGGAGATATTCACGACATTGGAAAGAATCTTGTGAAAACATTTTTAGAGGCAAACGGTTTTGAGGTTATTGATCTTGAAGTAGATGTTCCAGTTGAGAAATTTGTTGAAGCTGTTAAGCAGTACAACCCAGATATTGTTGGTATGAGTGCTTTACTAACATCAACAATGATTCACATGAAAGATGTTATAGATGCTCTCAAGAAAGAGGGTTTGAGAGACAAGGTGAAGATTATTGTTGGTGGAGCACCAATAACAGAGGAATTTGCAAAATCAATTGGAGCAGATGCATATGGTGAAAACGCATATAAAGCAGTGGAAATATGCAAGAAACTAGTGGAGGAGCTTAGGAAAACATGTAATACCTCGTTATACCCATGCCCTCTTTCAATCCAATAAAAATAAAGCTATAGATCTTGCTAATATAGCGCAATGCTTGTGTTATTTCAATGATTTAACATCATCACTAATGTTTTATGATCATTGCTATTGCCTTGGCCTAACAAGCTAAAAAGTTTCTATACTACTTCAACACAAAAATATATTAAACATTAAAGGAATCCACAAATGGAATTGAAAGATGTTCATTGGGATGAGCGCTGCAAAACCCAAAACCTCTGGAAACACGTAGATAACTCTACCACTGGACATGGCCATGTTCAAAGCCTTGTTAAAAACATCGATATTATTAGCCACAACATCTACTAGCACCATCCCAGAATTCACAGCTGAAGCAACTACAGGTAGTGGTGAAAGCAGTAGTAATATGCATAGAGCTAAACCATAAACTCTCTAAACACCCATTGAAACTACGCCTATACAAAACTTAGAACCACAGCTAATTAAAGCTTTTGAACTATTTACCGCAATGCTGCAACACCTTATTTAAAGACTTTTCTGCATTAACAAATTGTTAATACAGCATGAGGATTGCAAAGAAGTTAATGATACATTTTTAACATTGTGTTGTTGGTGTTTAGGCATTTTGTTTTAATTTTTGGTTAGGTTTATATCTTTCGCTGTGGAAGTGGCTTTCGGTGTGGAAGCATGCTTTTTGATCCAAAGCCTAAGAGGTGTAGAAAAGATTTGTATGATTTTAATGAGGAGTTCAACATGTTGAGTAGGTTTTTGGGTGAGCCTCTTGTTGTTGTTACTGGTTTGAGGAGAACTGGTAAAACATCTCTTATTCTAACTGTTTTAGAGGAGAGTGGAAAGCCATACATATTTGTTGATGCAAGATCTGTTTCAAGGTCTTGGAGAGATTTGTATACTGCGATTTCTACAGGTTTTTCAGATTTCATGGCTAAAGCATCTAGGTTTAGTGGTTTTCGTGATTCTTTGCTAAGGTTTTTGAAGATAATCAAAGGTGTTTCTGTGATGGGTGTTAGCATAGAGTTTAGCTGGGGTAGAGACAGGCCATTGCTAACACAAATATTTACAGCTTTGAATGAAGCTGCTGAGGAGCACAACCTCAAAATAATCATAGTGTTTGACGAGGCCCAGCTGTTTACAGGGGTTTTTGCAAGGGCTTTGCAAAACGCTATTGCTTATTCCTATGACCATTTAAAGAATCTATCTTTTATTGTTAGCGGATCTGAAATGAATGTTCTATACAAGTGGTTTAGAGATCCTGAGGCACCACTATATGGCAGAGCATTTCTAGAGGTGAAGACAAGGAGGCTTAGCAGAGAAGAGTCAATGAATTTTCTTGAGAAAGGCTTTAGCGAACTCGGGTATAGAGTGCCAATGGATGAAATTGAGATGGTTGTAAACAAACTTGATGGTGTGATAGGTTGGCTAACATACTACGGCTATCTAAGGGTATTCCAAAACAGATTAGTTGATGATATATGGAGAGAAGCTGTTGAGTTAGCTAGGAAGGAGCTTGAGAACTTCCTCATGTATAGAGTAAGTAGAGAAAGGTATAGAAAGGTTCTGAGACTTCTAGCCCAGGGAGTTAGGGAGTGGGGAAAACTAAAACAAATGCTAGAAAATGCTGAGGGGAAAACAATTAGCGATAGAGTTTTGCATGAAATACTACACACACTAAGAAACCACACAATAATAGATGATGAAAACAACTTTCTAGATCCAATAACAAGAGAAGCAGCTAAAACACTGTAAAACATATTTTATATTGAGAAAATGTGAAAACCTCCACTAAATGAAATTGAAAGTAGTGAGGTAGTAATGCATTGAAAGAATCTAGTTACACTATTCATATTGAGGAGCTTGATAGGGTTGTGAGTTTTGTTGACGGGGAGAAGGAGTTTTCACAGCTTAGAGAAGTTGTGTTTAGGGGTACTGTATTTCCTTTTGTTATCTACGGTCCAGAGGGATGTGGCAAAACATCTCTTCTTAGGTTTGTGGCTAGGGAGTTGAGAAGCTATGGAGACACAGTTGTTGTTTATGTAGATGCTTTGGAGGGTTTTGATGTTGAAAAAGCCTTGTTTTCATCGCATAGAGAAATAATTGATTTTGTGCAGAATCTAATCTCAGTTCCTTTAGGTGCTTCAATAGCCAGAGCTGTTATGAGGGTTGTTAGCAGGTTTGCTCAGGGTGTTGGTATTGAGAATAGAAATGTTGTTGTTATTCTTGATGATGTTTATAGATATACAAAGTCTTTGTATGAATGGATTGGCTATCTACATGAGAAGTACAGAGTTTCTAACACAGCCATAGTTCTAACAACATCTGAGGGAATTTCAAAGAGGATTCTATCTAAACACACATACGTGTCTATACACATGATGTGGAATCTTCCTAGAAGAGGTTTTGAGGAATTTGTTGAGCAGCTAAACCCGCATATAGATGTTGAAGAAATTTGGATGTGAACAGGGGGAAACCCGCGTGCAGTCATAGATTTAGCAAGACTTGGATGGAGCATCGATAAATGGATTGCGAAAATATATGAGGATAGAATTCGCAGAGCTTTGCATACAATTGGAAAAGACAAGGTTTTGCAGCTTGCAGAAGATCCTGACTCGGATTGGTTATCAGCTGAGAAGCTAGAGGAGATGAATCTTATGATAGAGCTTAGAAGAGGCTCTGCAATTGGCTTGCAGCCAGAGAAAAGCATTGGGCTTGGCATTGGAGAGGAGTGGGCTTGGCAAATACCAGCATACAAACAAGCAGTTAAGCTATTCGCAAAATAGTTTCGAGAGTTGTGTTTAGCTATAGCTACTTCAAACTTTAAAATGTTTGTGCTATAGATAATTGGCTAGGTTATGCACAAAGGTTTTTGCAATGACTGAACATGGCGAGAGGTACAGGGTTAAGTGTCTTAGTTGTGGATATGAAAAACTTGTATCTGATTTGCTTAGCATCTCTCTTTGCCCCAGGTGTGGAAGTGTTTTGGGTGTTAATCACAGTAATAATGTTTTTAGAGTTGATCTGATGGGTAGAGGGGTTTGGAGATACTCATCGCTTTTACCAAGCATACCAGAAAGGATTTCTCTTGGCGAGGGTTTAACACCTATTAGCAAATTTGGTTCTGTGTGGATTAAGAATGAGCGCTTCAACCCAACTGGTTCCTATGCTGATAGAGCATCAGCTGTTATAATATCCTATATCAAGAGCTGTGGATGGAGCTTATTCACAAGCTTGTATGAAAGAGATTTTACAAAGTCTCTTGTTCGCTATGCCCAAAGCCAGAACATGCAATGCAGAGTTGTTGCCTTGGGAATGAATTTTATGGATATTGACGATATTCTCTTTCTAGCTTCTAAAAACATTGAAGTGTCTTTCAATATTGATAATGAGGAAAAGCCTTTTGTGCGCTACGCAAATCCTTTGACTATAGAGGGTTTAAAAACAATTGCATTTGAAATATACGAATCCGGGGTATCTGCTGAGAGAATTGTTGTTCCAAGTGAAACTGGTTTGCTTGCTTTATCAATTTTGAAGGGGTTGAATGAGCTTAGGGAAAGCGGCATAGACATTAACTACGAGATTGTGGCTGTGTCTCTAAAGAACTCTAGCCCCAGTTACCTTGCTGGTGTTAGAGATGTTAAGGTTGTTGAAATTGGGGATGGAGAAGCATATGAAGCTTTGAAGAATGTGATTAGCAAAGGATTTAACACAAAGCCCTTATCTGCTCTAAGCATTTATGTTGCTGAGAATTTTGGGAAGGCTGTAGCTGTTCTAACAATGGGATTCAAAACACTTTCAACTAGAAGTAGCAATGTTAAGAGAATGATCATAGAGGTTCTGCTTCAGGAAAAAAGACCTTTGACAGCCTATGAGATATGGAAAACAAAACCTGTTTACACATTGAGAGCTGTGTACAAAGCTCTTAAAAGCATGGAGCTAGCAAACGAAATATGCTTTGACGTGGTGTCAAAGGGTATGAGAAAAACAAAAGTGTATAAACTTTGCTAGACATGTTCATAGCTATAGCTATGTACCGACCTCCACCCCCTCTTCGCACAGCTTCTTAAGAAGCGTTGCAGCGGATAGTGCTGCTAAGTAGCTTGTTCTTGGGTTTTGTGTATGAGGAACATTCTCAACTCTTATGAAAATCTTTGATGCCTTACCCTCAACAATTATCTCATGAATGTTATGCATAGCCATTGGATCAGCATATATCTCAACATTTGGCTCTACCCCAGATGCTAAAGCAAGTGCTGCAACAACGTTTATGTTTGCTGGAAACAGCTTAACTGCTTCCGATGCCTTGCCAGAGTATATCAGTGTTTTTGTTTTCACATTCTCCACATCTACACCTAGTTTCCTAAGCGTGTTTCTGTCAAATGATCTTATATTCTTTGTTGTTTTCAGAACAACTCTATCGATTCCAGTTAGAGACAAAGCCTTTACAGCATCTAAGCCAGCTATAGCACCAGATGGTATATAGACTCTGGCTTTTGACAAACCCATAACCTTTCTTATTTCACTAATCAGCTTCTCATCAAGCAACGCACCAACACTAAGAACAACAACATCTATCCCCATCTCAAGAACTCTAGGAACATACATTTTCACAGCCTCTTGAGAAGCAGCTTCAACAACTAGAGTTGGTGAGGCTTTTAACAAGCAATCCAAATCACTGCATATAGCAACACCCTCTAGACTATGCATAGATGAGATGCTGCTACACTTCTCAGAAGCAATATCCATTAGAGCAACAAGCTTGCATTTCACAACACCTCTAGCAATAGCTTCGATAAGCACAGATCCTATGGCTCCACAACCAATTATTGCCACTTTCCTCAATTCTTAATCACCTCAACAATATCTAAACTCATGTCAATAGCTTTACTGGATAGCGTTACCCAGCCACAGCTTATCACATCAACATCCAGCTTGGCATACTCATCAATATTTTCATAGGTTATTCCACCAGAAACCTCAATCAAAACCCTGTCTCTCAAACCACGTTTCCTAAGTTCTTCAATAGCTTTCTCAACATCATTGGGACTCATATTATCAAACATTATTATGTCTGCACCTGCTTCAGCAGCCTCAACAGCCTCCTCAACACTTCTCACCTCAACCTCAATCTTGTGAACAAAACTAGCACTGCTTTTAGCAATTTTAACAGCTTTTGCAACACCTTCAACAATCTTAATGTGGTTATCCTTAATCAAAATGGCATCGCTTAGAGAAAACCTGTGGGTATCTCCACCACCTATCTCAACAGCTTTCTTCTCAAAGTATCTAAGCCCAGGCAGAGTCTTTCTCGTTGCAGCTACTCTAACCCTGCTATTAACTTTCCTAACCTTTTCAACAAGGCTTCTAACAGCTGTTGCCACGCCGCTGCAATGCATTAATATGTTTAGTATAATCCTTTCAAGGTAGAGAATTGTTCTAGCCTCACCAACAACCTCGAGAACCACAGAGCCTCTTTCAATGAAACAGCCATCACAAGTAAAAGATTTAACAGTAAGACCAAACCTTTTAAGCACAGCTACAACATCATCTAAACAAGCAACAACACCACTCTCCTTGGCAACAACTTGAGCTTTTACAACAACATTTTTCAGTATCAAAACCTCTGTTGTTATATCCCAAAAAGGTGCATCCTCCTCGAGAAACTGAAGAAACTTTTTAAAAACTATTTCCTCCACGGCCTTGAAACCCCCAGAACATCGAATGTGTTTTCAATAGCTTTTCTAACCTTTTCAGCTACAGCCCTATCAATTTTCATAACATAGGATTTGCTAACAAGGCTTGAGAGAATCTTCTCCAAAGTTATTTTCTTCATATCATCGCATATGGCTTTTGTTGAAGCAGGTATAAACACCTTCTCCCTAGCCTCCTTAGCCATTCTATATATTATCCCAACTTCAGTACCCACAAGAAATGTTCTAGCACTGCTTCTCTTCACAAATTCAATCATTTGACTAGTGCTTCCAACAAAATCAGCCTGGCTTCTAACAGCTCTTGGACACTCTGGATGAGCTATAAACACACAGTTTCTGTAAATGGACTTTAAGCATGTGATTTCCTCTAAGCTAAACTTTACATGAACTGGGCAGTGCCCATGCTCAGGAACAGCAACAACATTCTTACCTGTTTTCTCAGCAACATACTCTGCAAGATGCTTATCAGGCCCAAATATAATTGTCTCAGAGTCAAGTGCCTTCACAAGGTTAACAGCATTAGCACTTGTAACAACGTAGTTGGCCAAGGCCTTGACAGCTGCTGGACTGTTAACATACATAACCACGGGGGCTCCTGGATATTTCCTCACAGCCTTCTCAACATCCTCAACACTAATCATTGAAGCCATGGGGCATTTAGCATCAGGTTCTGGGTGAAGAACAGTAGAGTTCTCATTCAAAACAGCTGCTTGTTCAGCCATGAAATCGACTCCAGCAAAAACAATAACCTTTGCATTGCTTTGCATAGCCTTTATCGAAAGCTCTAAGCTATCACCAACAAAATCAGCAATATCCTGAACTTGTGGAGGTTGATAGTTATGAGCAAGGATAATAGCATTTAATTCTTTTTTGAGTTTCTCAATTCTTGAAACAATTTCCACGTCCACAAATTTTCACCTGTGTTTTACACAAAAGTTCAGAAAATGCCTAACCATATAAGTTTTAAACAACCGTTTAATTACAATTTAACAAAATCGCTAAAGCAAAAGCTAGTGAACGTTCCACAAAGCCTATGTCTCTAAAGCCCTTGTATAGTCTTTGGTGATTCAATGAAACTTGTTGACTCGTATGAATATCTTGAAAAGCTTTACAACTTGATTTACGCGCTTTTGGAGTTGAGGGATCGTGCTAAGGAATCTGGTATGTGGATTGAAACAGCTACTCCACTTGTTAGATATGGCTTTATATCAATGTTTAAAGGTGGTGTTATTATGGATGTTACAAATGCTGAGCAAGCTGAGATTGCTGAGGATGCTGGTGCTGTTGGTGTAATGGTTTTGGATAAGCTTCCCTACGATGTGAGAATGTCTGGTGGTGTTGCAAGAACAGCTGATTTAAAGGTTATTGAAAGTGTTATGAATGCTGTGACAATTCCTGTTTCCGCCAAGTGTAGAATTGGCCATGTTGAGGAAGCGAAGCTTCTTGAGGAAATTGGCGTTGATTTGATAGATGAAAGCGAGGTTCTTACACCAGTTGATGAAAAAGCTCACATAGATAAGTGGTTGTTTAGAACACCATTTGTTAATGGTGCTAGAAACCTTCCAGAGGCTTTGAGAAGAATATATGAGGGTGCATCAATGATTAGAACAAAGGGCGAGGCTGGCACAGGTAATGTTGCTGAAGCTGTTAAGCATATAAAGCTTGTGAATCGCGATATCTCAATGCTTAGAGGATACTATCTTAACGGTGATTACGAAGCTATATGGGTTTACTGCAAAGAGAATAAAGTGCCATATGAACTAGCATTGTTAACAGCTAAGCTTGGTAGACTACCTGTAGTGAACTTTGCTGCTGGAGGTATTGCAACACCTGCTGATGCAGCTCTTATGAGATGGCTTGGAGCAGATGGAGTGTTTGTGGGATCTGGTATTTTCAAAAGCGGTGATCCAGCTGCTAGAGCCAAGGCAATAGTGCTTGCAACAGCATTTTACGATGACCCGGAAACAGTTGTTGAGGCTCAGAAAATGGTTTCTGAAAAGCAAAGCATGATGGGAATAGACATTAGAACACTCAAACCCGAGCAGCTTCTTCAGGTAAGGGGTGAGTAAAGTGGTTTCGGTTGGGATACTTGCTTTGCAAGGGGATTTTCTAGAACATGCAGAGATATTGAAAGAGTTGAACGCAACCCCCGTGTACATTAAAAAACATAGCGACTTAGAAAAAGTTGATGCTCTTATAATACCAGGTGGAGAGTCAACAACAATTGGAAAGCTCATAGAATACAAAAACCTTGGGCCACACATACAAAGATTTGTTGATGAGGGCAAGCCCGTGATGGGTACATGTGCAGGTGCAATAATACTGGCGAAGGAGGTTAGAGATAGGGTTGTTGGCATAACAAATCAGTTCACACTAAAGCTTATGGACATTAGCATACTGAGAAATGCATTTGGAAGACAAAGAGAATCCTTTGAAACAACTCTGTGGATAGATAGCTTAGGAGAGGTTAGAGCAGCATTCATAAGAGCACCAGCAATTTTAAACGCATGGAACAACGCAAAAATCATAGGATATGTAGAGCATCCAGCAATAGGTAAAGCAGGTGCAGCAGCAATTCAAAACAACATGCTTGCACTAACATTCCACCCAGAAATAACTCAAGAGAAAAAGGTTTATAGCTACTTCCTCAACCTAATCAAGAAATAGTTTTTTCTATCCCCCAATTCCCTGCCAAATTCTAAAACATTCACAACACTTTTGCATTAACTAAGGTATTAAAAACCTTGCTTATTAATATCATGCAAAAGGTTAAGATCATTATCCATTAATGAACTATAGCAAATTTAATGTGTGGTTTCCAGGCTTTTTGCAAAACTTGAAAATATTTATAACTTGGCTAGGAAAAGAATTTGAATGTTGTTATTTTGAAAGTGATGTGTCTGAGATAATGCAAAAGCGAATTGTTGAAATATGTATAGTTGTAGCTATTGTCGCTATTTTCATAGCTATTGCATTTCACAACAAAATCCACGACCTGGTTGCTTCCCCACAACCACAGCTAATTCGTGGAGCACCAAATACTTCAATAACAGTTGGTGATTGGGTCATAAACCTGAGAAGCATTACCATAGTTACATATGAAATTTGCAAAGCATGTGTAGTGGAATCTGTTGAAGACATGAACATTGTTATAGCAAAACTTGAAATACACAACAATGATACAATCACGAAGAGCATGTCAGAGATATGGGGATTTGAACTTGTTACTAACACAGAAAAGAAGTATCGATGCACATCAACATCAGCACCACCCACCATAAAACCAAAAGATGTTGCAGAATATTACATAACATTCTCCATACCAGCAAGCGAAAAACCAAGCAAATTAATACTCAAAATAAGCAACAAATTCATAGTTGAAATTATGCTATAAAAACATCTAACCATATCTCATATTCTACATTAATTACGTTATAATGTAGTAAAGACAAGTTTAAAAATTTAAAAATGTTTTTGTTTTATTTTCTTTTTATTGTCCATGCTTATAAACCTATAATATTGAATTACATTAGATTTTATATTATAGTCACTTTTTTGAAAATTCTAATAACCTACCTTACTTTACCCACCTGCTAGATCTTAATACTTTCAACAATATCTACACCAATCACCCTGTTTTCAACTTCCCTTCTCATACTTACCATTTACGGTAAAGACAATGATAATATTTTGAGACTCATTGTATATATCATTAGTCCTCTGACCAACTCTAAGATACTAATGGTTCAACAATTACTGATATTTTAATCTTTTGTTGAATTGAAAGTGATTTCATGTAGTGTGATCAAGGTATTTATACCTCTTCTGGTTTATACTCTTTTTGGTGAAGGGTATATGGCGTGTTTTGAAAAGCCTTTGACTTTTCCAAGTGCTGGCTATGAGCTTTCAGCCTTTGTTCACATACCGTCTATTGGGTCGAGATTTTTTGTTTTGATGCTTCATGGGTTTACGGGTAACAAGGTTGAGGCTAATAGGCTTTTTGTTGATGTTGCAAGGGCTTTGTGTAAAGTTGGTGTTTCTGTTTTTAGATTTGATTATAGGTGTCATGGTGATTCTCCTCTGGATTTTGAGGAGTTTAGGTTTGAGTATGCTTTGGAGGATGCTGAAAATGCTTTAGCCTATGTTGCTAATGGTTATAGGCCGGAGAGAATAATTGTGTTGGGTTTGAGTATGGGTGGGCATATAGCTGCTAGGTTAGCTGCTGCCCATGGAGATAGGCTTGCTGGTGCTATTCTCCTATCCCCAGCAATAAACTTTGCAGAAATTGGAAAGGCTATGGAGAGGTTTGTTGCTGAAGCTGGAGATTATTACATTCTCGGGGTTTTTGGACCTTATAGAATAAGGAAAGAGGGTTTGCTAAGCTTCTCAAAATACAATGCTCTTGAGCTAGTAGATAAAATCACAATACCTGTGCTAATAATACATGCAAAAAACGATGAGGTTGTTCCATATATACAGTCACAGCAATTCTACGAAAAACTTGCTTCAAAAGATAAAAAGCTTGTGCTACTAGATGAGGGAGGTCACGTATTTTCAACATACAAATCAAAAACAACTGTTATTAGCGAAATAGTTACCTGGGTAAAAGAGAAAATGGGTATAGCATAGCACTGCTATGCCAAGACCAATACCAGTTAAAGCCTTTTCATAAACATTGCAGCAGTATTTGACTAAGCCAGGAAATAACAAAGCAGTTGATTCGAGTTTTCATCATGTGTAAGCTTATTACTTTTTTACTACAGTTGTTTGCCTTGGTGTGGTTTTTTGCCTGAGTATGTTGATCCTGTTTGTGGCATGGTTGTCGATCCTAAGAAAACTACTTACAAAACTGTTTACAGGGGTAGGATATACTATTTCTGTAGCAAACACTGTTTAGAGGAGTTTGAGAAGAATCCTGAGTATTATCTTACTCATGGCCCTAGAGGCATGCACTAAGCATAGACTGTTTTTGGTTGTTGCATTTGGTTAGGGAGAAGCTAAAGCTTGTTGGTGTTGATTGCCCCTCTGTGTTTATGCCATTAACAGGGAGTTTGCTAAGCTTGGTTGTGTAGAGGAATTCAAATTTGATTTATCTACTGGCGAGGCTATAATTGTTTACAATGATTCTATTTGCGGTTTAAACGATGTTTATAGAGGGGTTAGAAACGCTGGATACGATGTTGTTAAAGAAGTTGCTGTTTTTGTTGTTGAAGATCTTGACACAGGACTTGCTAGCTATATTGAGAAAAGGCTTTGCAAAACCACTGGAATTTTTGACTGCATATCATCTATATCAACATCAACTGTAAAAGTTGTTTACAACCCATACACACTAAGCTCTTCAGATGTTGAAAAGATTTTTTCTGGTCTTGGAGTTGGGTTTAGAAAGCTATTGGAAGAGTCTATTGCTAGAGGCAAAGCATTTGAGAAAAGCTCTTTGCTGAGAAGAGTTCTATCCTTCTCTATAGGAGTAGCAGTGGTTTCCATAGCAATAGCCTCTATGCTTATGAATATTCACATTAGCTACAACTATGTTTACTACCTTGCAATAGCATCTTCAGTTGTTATTGCCTTGAACTATGATATTTTGCGTAGAGGCTTTGCGGCATTGGCAAGGCTTTCACCAACCATGGACTCTCTAGTTTCTTTATCAACAACAATATCATTTTTATTTGGATTAGCATCTCTACTTGGGGTTGCACCCAAAGGCAGTGGCCTTTCCACAGAATCGTTTTTCGAGGCTTCTGCAGGTGTTTTGGGTTTTGTTGGTTTTGGTCTTTATCTAGAGGAGAGAATTAGGAGAAGCGCTTGGAGTAGTGTTGAGGATCTTGTGAAAAGACTTTATAGCAAAGCAAGAGTTGTTGTTGGTGATAAGGTTGTTGAGGTTGATGCTGAGAAGGTTTCTCCAGAATCCATTGTTGAGATTAGAGCTGGTGAGATTATTCCTGTCGATGGTGTTGTTGTTGATGGTGATGGCTATGTTGATGAATCTAGTTTTACAGGAGAACCACTACCTGTACACAAATCAGCTAAGACCAGAGACCCTGTTTTGGCTGGCACAATACTTGTTTCTGGCTATTTAAGAGTTAGAGCAACTAGGGTTGGTAGAGAAACAATGCTTTATAGAATTATTGAAACAATTAGAGAAGCCCAGTTCTACAAGCCCAAGGCTCTTAGAGTTGCTGACAAGTTTGTTGGTGTTTTCACATGGCTTGTTATCGCTCTTGGCATATCCGTTCTTCTATACTGGGGTATCATTGTAAGTGATTTCGCCAAGGCAATAATGTTTACAGCAACAGTTTTTGCAACTGCATGCCCATGTGCAATAGGAATTGCAGTTCCAATGGCTGTTTCAATTGCTGTTGTTGCTGCATCTAGAAAAGGTGTTGTGATTAGACGTGGAGATGTTTTTGATAGACTACTAGAATCATCTACAATAATCTTTGATAAAACAGGTACTTTAACTATTGGAAAGCCACATGTTGAAAACATTTGGATTGTGAATAACACTGTTGATGAGAAAACCCTGCTTTTCTACATTTGCAGTGTTGAGAGTAGAAGTGAACATCCAATAGCAAAAGCAGTTACAGACTTCTGCAAAGATAAAGGTGTTGAGACTGGAGATGTTGAGGAGTTCAACCATTTTCCAGGTCTTGGAGTTGTTGGCATTATCAACAACTCTACTGTTTCTATTGGGAATATGGAGCTTCTTAAAAGAATGGGTGTTGAGGAGATGGAGAAACTCGAAAAAATTGATGATATTATAAGCAGCAAGGGGTCTACACCAGTGCTAGTAGCTTTAAACAATTCCCTGGTTGCAGTCATAGAAGTATCTGACAGGCTGAGGCCAGAGGCGGAGAAGGTGGTTAGATATTTGAAGAGCCTTGGCTATAGAATTGGAATTGCCAGTGGAGATGTTAAGGGCTCTGTGGAGAGATATGCCAAGGCTCTTCAACTAGATTTTTACCGCTATGAGCTGAAGCCACTTGAGAAAACGGAGCTTGTTAAAGAGATTCAATCAAAAGGTGAGAAGATTCTTTATGTTGGTGATGGAGTAAACGATGCAGCAACAATATCTGTGGCTCATGTTGGTGTTGCTATGGGTGGTGGAGCAGATGTTTCTAAGGAAGCAGGAGATGTTGTATTGACAAGCAATAAATTATCTGATCTAGTTTTCATTATAGAGCTTAGCAAAAAAGTTAGGAGAAAATTCTTAGAAAATATTGCATGGGCATTTATATACAACATAGCATTACTGCCAATAGCAGCAGGAGTTTTTTACAGCCATGGAGTGTTCATGAGACCAGAAATGGGTGCAGCAGCAATGATTTTAAGTGATGTGAGTGTTGTGCTAAATTCGCTAAGATTATTGAAACAAAGCACTTCTAGCTCCATTTGATTTATTTTATAGAAAACAATATTAAAACTCACAAACCTTTTATAGTTGAAAATAAACTCTGTTGATTGTGATTTAAATGAGTTCAAAGTCTTACAATGTTTTTAGAGATATTGTTGTGAAGCTTATTGATAGAATTGTTGCTGAGGAGAGAAATAGAATAGAGGAAGCTTCTGAGCTCATAGTGGAAGCACTTAGTAAGGAAGGCTTTGTATATGTGTTTGGCACGGGGCACTCCATGATTACAGCTCTTGAGATGTTCTATAGAGCTGGAGGACTTGTTAGAATATATCCAATTTTAGATCCATCGCTATTAATGTTAAACGGTGCTTTGAAAAGCACTATGTTGGAGAGGTTGCCAGGATATGGAGAGGCTATTTTGAACTCAATTCCAATTAAGGAAAACTCTGTCATAATAATAGTGTCTAGTTCTGGTAAAAACGCTGTTCCAGTGGAGGTAGCTATCAAATCTAGGGAGAAGGGCCTTAAAACAATATGCATAACCTCATTAGAGTATTCAATGAGGCTAAGCCCAAGTAATCCATATGGAAAGAGATTGTTTGAGGTTTGTGATGTGAGTATAGATAATAAGGTTCCTGAGGGAGATGCTGCTTACGAAGTTAAGGGCTTTGCTCAGAAAATAGCCCCTGTTTCCACAATTCTAAACTCGTTTATAGTACAACTGCTTGTCATAAGAGTTGTTGAGAAAATGATTGAAAGAGGATTAGATGTTGAAGTTTGGATGAGCTCCAACATACCTGGAGGCATCGAGAAAAACAAGGAGTACCTAGACAGGTATATTCAAATTGTAAAGCCTTTATGAAGCAGTAACAGCATTGACATAATCTTTTGTGATATCACCATTTTAATACAATATTGCACTAAACTTGCTAAAGCTATTAACCTTGTTTCGATTTCCTCACTATCTAAGCTAAGATCTGGCATAAAACAATAAGCATTTTAAACAGCTAACCTCATGTAGGGTATGTGAGGTTTTTATGTCGGCAAATAGTAGTGGAATTCCAAAGGGATTAGTTGAGAATCTTGATGAGGGGGAGACAGTTCTATATGCTGTGAAGAAGAGATTTTCAATTGAGAAGCCTAAGTGGCTTGTTATAACAAATCGAAGGGTTATCTACTTTGATGAAAAGATTTTTGGTCGCTATGAAATGGTTTCTATTCCTTATGAAAAGCTTGAGAAGATGTATTGTCGCATAGGTTTGCTTGCAACAAGATTTGTTTTAAGTATTGAGGATGGGGGTAAGCTGGAGCTTTCGTGGATGGATAGAGAAAGTTCTAGAAAAGCTGTTTCAGCTATGTATAGCGCTATAAAAAGTATTGCTGTTGAGCCTCCGACAATGGTTAGAAGAAAAAGCTTGTTTAGTGAGGAAATAACTTTGGTTAAGCCAAAAGAGTTTGTGATGCGTGGCATGGTGGCGCAGGCAATTCAAGTTCCACAGGTTTCTAGAGATTTTGGAAAGGCTGGTGAGAAAGATATTGTGGCTTTGCTTAACATGTTGAAGGAGCTAAGAGATGCTGGAGTACTTACAGAGGAAGAGTATAATGAGAAAAAGAAAAAGATTTTGGAAAAGCTTTAGAGAGTTATTGCTATAGAGAATATTCATTTATGCTTATCATGGAACGGTATTTGTCTATGAGAGTCTCTAGCTCACTTCTTTTTGGTACATCATGCGAGAGAATTCTTGTAGCCTTTACCCCAGCTGCTATAGATGCGTAGAGCATTGCCTTCTCAATGTTTCTAGACTCCATGTATAAAGTAGCAAAAACCCCTGTAAATATATCGCCGCAACCAGCTGTTGAATAAACCTTTAGCCCAAGTTTTTTCAAAGGCATTGCACCCACATCCAATGCTCTTCCCCTTCTATAGTCATATAGCGTAGCCCCTTTCTCACCTTTTTTAACAACAATCACACAGTTTTTGTAGGCATGTAGATCACTCTTCGAGTTGTTTAAGTATTGTGAAAACTCGTATTCATTTGGCAGTATAAAGCATTCACATTGGGTTTTAGAAACCAACTCAAGAGGATTCCAACTGTTTCCAGGATCCATAAACATTAACTGCCCTTTGAATTTCTCTACAATTGCTGTTGCAACATCCCTTGGAATATTTGCTACAACAATCGCTGAAGAATCTAGAATGTCTTTGGGTATGTGAGAAGCGCTAAGCATGTTGTTTACACCTGGTATTGTTATTATTGTTGACTCTCCCTCATCATCAATTATTATATATGCTCTACCAGTTTCACCATCAAAAACAATAACATGCTCTATACCAACACCCTCACTTTGCAAATAGGTTTTAACTGTGTTTTCCAAGTCCTTGCCAACAGCACCAAAAAGCTTAACATTTCTAGCCCCTGCCCTGACCATTGAAATAGCTATGTTTGCACCTGTTCCACCAACACCCTCAGTAACAAGATTTCCAACAAATTTTCTTCCTCTTTGAAAAAACCCTTTAACAAATAGAATAGTGTCATAGTTTATTCTACCAGCAACAAAAACACTCAAATATAATCACCTACTGTAGAACCCAATCAAATATCCATATGCAATAACATGGCCCTTGACTTTCTCTAAAACATCCTCTGGATGTAGGCCAGATCCCCAGTTAGACTCTATGTCAAGAGCCAAGGCCACAAATACATACCTATGTGGTTTATCGCCTTTTGGTGGGCATGGACCTCCATAACCAATAAAACCAAAGTCGTTTAACCCCTGCAAAAGTTTGCCTCTCTGCGACTCCCCCTCATCAAGATTTATGACTAAACCACTTAAGTTGTAAACAATCCAGTGATAGAATATTCCACCTGGTGCATCTGGATCGTAAACAATTAGAACAACGCTTTTGGCCTGTGGAGGAACATTAGATATTGTTATTTGAGGTGATGTGTTATCCCCATCGCATGTGTATTTAGCTGGTATTGTCGAGCCGTTGCTAAAGGATTTGCTTGAAACATAGATGGTTTTCTTCGCATTTCCAATAACGCTTTCCAGCCCAGGTGCCGTAAGCTCTACCTGAACTTGTTTAAAGAAATTGAGGTAGATGGTTACCGAAATGAGAATAGCTATTATGAGCAAGGCTATTGCTAAGTAAAAAACTTTTTTCATAAAACCACAAATCTCTACACACTTTGCAAAAATATAAGTTTAGCAACTCAATGCTTTTGAATTACCTTGAAATAGCTTTTTTAGCTTCTTCAAGAATCTTCTTAGCCAAGTCATTTTCACTAGCATTGCTATAGCTAATTGGTTGAGTGAATTGTCTTGGCTTTTTCCTCGCCATGCCAAGAACAATGTTTAGTGAGTAAAGAGCTGTTGATGCCCATGCTCCATAGCCTATAGACTCTATGGCCATGTTCCCAAGTAGAGCAAGCGCTGTTGCTGATGAGATGAATGAAAGTGTTATTGCAAATCCTATTGCAGAAGTTGATAGAAACACCTCCTTCCCACTTTCAATATCTGCAAGCCACAGAGCTGCTCCAAAAGCTGCGAATATGGATGTTAGTAGCAAAGACTTTGAGAACACATCACCAGCTATTCCAACAACTCTATAAGATTCGTTAAGTGTGTATGCATAACTTTTTAGCACAATCCATGGAGCTGCAAAAACAAGCACAAATACTATAAGCGATGCAATTGCTCCAACACCTGGCACCACCCCATGCCAGTATCTCCTGTTTCTTACATTGATAGCTACTAGCGATAGTATTGGTATTGAGCCGAGAGCCGCTATAAAGTAAACTATTTCAAGCACCAGGTAACACCACATCAATTATCACGAGGAGAAAATATTTAAGATTGTAACCACGTTAAGTAATGGGATGAAACTTGATTTCCTATGTTGTAAAGTTTGTTTCTTTTGAGAGAAGAAGTGGGAAAACAGACATAGCCTCTAAAATTGTTTCAAATCTCAAGGCAAAAGGCTACATAGTTGGTGTTGTTAAGCATTCCCATGGGGAAATAGATGTTGCTGAAAAAGATAGTTTCATCTATGCAAATGCAGGAGCCGATATAGTTGTGGTTTCATCTACAAACAAAGGAGCTATTTTCTACAGCAAATGGGTTGATGACTTACCAACAATTCTGAAATACTTGGATACACCAATAATAGTTGTTGAGGGCTTCAAAGAGTCAGAGGTGGGAGACACAATAGCAGTAATAAACAAAATTGAGGAATTTGAATTAGCAAAAAAGCTTAAGAATCTAATAGCAATTGTTGCTGAAAACACCATTGCAGATACTCTAAAGAAAAACAGTGAAGTACCCATATACACAAAAAGCGATGTAGACAAAATCGCAGAACTCATAGAAAATAAAATGCTTATCCACATAGAATCCAAAACACCACAGCTAAACTGTGGTTACTGTGGCTATGAAACATGCAAAGCATTTGCAAAAGCATATGCAATGGGAAAAACAAGCTGGTGTCCAGTGAAACTAGATGTAAAACTAATGGTAAACAACAAGCCAATACCACTCAACCCATTCGTCAAAAATGCACTAAAATCAACAATAGAAGGATTCATATCATCACTAAAAGGAGTAGAGGAAAAGAAAGAAAAAATACTAATCGAAATAAACTACACACAAACCTAATTCATTTTCAACTTTATTTATTTGTTCCCCACATTGCATGTATGGAATAATGAAAGAGTTGAACAATTTAAAACTCTATTGTTTTATGTGAGATTTTAAAAACACTATCAAAAATAATAAGCTTATAAACCTGGAAATTCAGCAAATGGGATTGAAAAATTGTTTTGGGTTTATGGATTTGGAGTGGTGTTTTCTTTGAGGATTTCGATTGATGATATTGTTAATATTGATTATGGTTTTGTTGAAAGTTATTTGTCTAGGTTTTTGAGGAGTAGCTTGGCTGCATCTGGTATGAAAGGTTTTGTTGTTGGGGTTAGTGGTGGTGTTGATTCTGCTGTTGCCTATGCTTTGGCTGTTAGAAGTGTTGGTGTTGATAGAGTTTTCGCTGTTGTTATGCCTGATAAGAATGTTACTCCTGATGATGATGTGAAAGATGCTGTGAATCTTGTTGAGGGTTTTGGTGGCAGATATGATGTTGTTGAGATTTCTGATATTGTTGATGCCTATGTTAAGAAAATTCCAGTGGCTTCTCATGGCGATGTTCTTGCTGTTGGGAATCTAAGGGCAAGAATAAGAATGTGCATACTCTACTACTACGCAAACAAGTTCAACTATCTTGTTTTAGGTACTAGTGATAGAAGTGAGTATTTGCTTGGCTACTTCACAAAATATGGTGATGGAGCTTCCGACATAGCACCACTAATAGTTTTGTTCAAAACCCAGGTGAGAAGATTCGGAGAGTTTCTTGGTGTTCCACAAAAAATTGTTAAAAAGCCTAGTTCCCCAAGGCTTTGGCCAGATCACTTAGCTGAGAAAGAACTTGGTTTAAGATATGAGGATATAGATCTTGTTTTCTTCGCATTTTTCGATCTTGGTCTACCCGTAAATGAAATTCCTAGTGTTACTGGCGTTAGTGATGATGTTGTTAAAAAGGTTTTGCATAGATATTCAACAACAATTCACAAAAGATCTGGTGTTTTAATGCCAGATCCAAAACCTGTTGTAGAACAAATTGTTTCATCTGTTTACCAAAAAATTAGAAGAGGCTAAACAATGTAATTGGTTCTCATGCTGTAAAAGAAGCTATTCGCATTGTTGCATCCCCGTTCTTATATAGTTTCACTCTTTTCTATGCTAATAAAATGTGATGCAAAAATGAAGCCTCTTATGGCATATGTTTACAGACCTGATGATGAACAAGATAAAATAGTTGATTTTGTTTCAAATTCCCAGCTTCCAGACTCAATAAAAATTGTTTTGCTATATACATATTTTGAGAAAATTGCTGCTGATGTAATCATAGCTTCTGGTGAGAGAAAGTTAAAAAGGGTTTTGTGCAAAATATCCTCGAAGAAGAGAATAAACAGAGCATTGGCTATACTTAGAAAAGAGGGTTTTCTTAACGAAGAAGAGTATAGAAGTATTAGAAGAACAGCTAGAGTTCTTCGATGCTTAAGAAACTCTTTTCTTCACAGAGTATGTGAATCCTCGTGTCCATCGATAAACATTGAAAATGCAATTGAAGTATCAAAGATTTTTGCTTTAAAAGCTAGAGGATATGTTGGGAAAATACTTAGCAGTTGGAGTGTTGAAGATTAGAAATTCAATAACAAAACATTTAATAACTGCTTGAAAACTGTGTATCCATTGATGGTTGAAACAAAGATTAAGTGCTCTTTTTGCAACGAAAATGCTGTTACAAGAATTGGCTATGCGAAGCTGTGGCTATGCAAAGAACACTTCATACAGTTTATAGAGAAGAAGGTTTTCAACACATTTAAAAGATATGGGTTAGGAGGCAAAAACTGGAGGATATTAGCTGCTGTATCAGGTGGTAAGGATAGTGTTTCAATGCTTTACATTCTACACAAGCTTTCAAAGGATATAGGGTTTGAGTTAATTGCTTTGCATATTGATTTGGGTATAGGTGAATATTCCAAGATTTCTCGAGAAGTTGTTGAAAATCTTTGCAAATCTCTTGGAATTCCACTAATAGTTTTAGATCTCAAGGAGCTTACAGGTTTTAATCTTCCAGAAATGGTTTCAAAAACTAAAAGACCTCCATGCAGTTTGTGTGGCCTCATAAAGAGATACTTAATCAATGTTGCTGCGCAAGAGCTTAAGGCAAATGCTGTTGCTCTTGGTCATCACCTAGACGATTTGATTCCTTATATAATCAAAAACTTTGTGCTTCAAAACCTATTCGAAATATCTAAGCTAGGTCCAAAAACAGATACCTTAAATGGATTGGTTGGTAGAATAAGACCTTTGTACGAGGTTTCAGAAGATGAGATAATGCTATATGCATACTTAGCTAAACTACCTTTTGTACAGAATGAGTGCCCATATTCAGCAAGAAAAGGTTTGGAGAAAACAATTAGAGAATTTATTAACAATGCTGAGAAGAGGCATCCAGGATTCAAAATAGCTTTTGCAAGATCCATAGCAAAAAACATTGAGATATACAAAAACATTGGGAAAGAAGAGCCATTGAAACAATGCAAAATTTGTCAATCACCATCAAATAGCGAGATATGTTCATTTTGCAAAATAACAGCTAAGGTAGCTGGCAAACCCCTAGGTTCTGAAGTGAAAACAAAAATTGCCCAACTTCATTTGCTAAACCTTAATCACACTTCTACAACTTAAAGACTTCGGTTTTGCATATCCTATGGACTTAACAAGCTAAAAGTTTGTGGTTTATTAAATCATAGTGAATGGTTTAGAGTTTGCAATGGAAAATTTTTGTTCAGAAAAGTCATGAATTGAAATGTGAAGATAGAATTGAAACTATACATGATGAATGCGGTCGTATCTGATGATGTGATGAGTGGTGGGCTTTACTGAAATAATTAAACACAGTTTTGCGTAGAAACAACAGTTTTTAACTTTTCTAAAAGATGTGACCTTTTGCCGAGGTGTTTTGCTTTGTCACTGTATGAAAAAGTTGTTGGGTGTGTGGAGAAGGTTAGAGCATATTTAAACTCATCCATGGTTTCATTCGATGTTGTTGGTTCTAATCCTTTTGGCGATGTTTCAAAGAAATTTGATGTTGATGCAGAGAATATTTTGAGGAAGTGTATTGTTGATTCTCTTGGCGATGTTGTTTTTATTGGTGAGGAAGAGGGTTTGAATGTTTTTGGAGTTCCAAAATGGATTGTTGTTGCTGATCCTGTTGATGGAAGCACAAACTTTTCTTTTGATATTCCATGGGCTTCTATATCAGTTGCTGTTGCTCCCTATAGAAAAGGTGCTACGCTAGAGGATATACTGTTTGCTGTTGTTGCAGAGATTTTTAGAAGTAGAACATATGTTTATGACAATGGCTCTGTTAAGATATTTGGTGGTTCTGGAAGAAGAGATTCTCCAGCACCAATAGTTCTTGGATACTTCGAGTCTCTAGAGGCCTACACACCACTACTAAACTATTTGCTTCTAAGCCAAAGAAAATTGACTATTAGATCTCTTGGAAGTGCAGCTTTAGACATTGTTTATGTTGGTCTTGGAAATGCTGAAGCATTTATAGATGCCAGGGCAAAGCTTAGAAATGTTGATGTTGCATCAGCAATAAGAATAGCTACTGCACTTGGTGCAAAAGCTGTTGAGTGTTCAAATGGTTTTGCTAACGCAATGAGGATACCGATAGATTCTGCAGAAAGGGTTAAGTGCGTTGCTGTTGCCTATAACAATGAAATTCTCAATAGACTTGCAAAAGCACTGCAAAAAAGGTTTTAGCAGCAAATCTATGTTATGATGTTTGCTAATTTGCTTTGGAAGTTCTTTAAAATTCTAGTCAACGCCTTTCTTCTCAAAATCTTCTTATCAACAATGAACCCGCCATCAACATAGTTGCTAGAGTAGTAGGCTAGAACATAAACAGGTTTGGCATCTATTTCAGGTGTTGTCACAACATTTTTTCTTATGAAGCATAGATTCTCCATAAGCTTTCTAGTCATTTTACATGTTATTCTAATTGTTGATTGCCTAACCTTCTCAGCTGGTATCACATATTTTCTTGTTCTCAGAAAAACCCTGTAGGGAATTTCAACATCTGAAAACTCTGACAAGGAATCTATGAGCTGTTGAAGCATGAAATAATTTTCTGAAGCAACATCATGTGCAATTTTTTGAAGATTTTGAAAAGCCTTCAAAGAACTACACTCTCTCACCAATATCTTCTTAGCTTCAACAGGCATTTCATCAACTAGCTTAGCCTTTTTCGACACCTTCTCCAAAAGAATAACAACTGTGTATGGATTTTCACAAACATCGCTAAATAAACAGTCAATTAGATAAAGATCTTTTGGTTTACAGTTTGGGAAATGAGCTAAAATCATTGGAATCCACAAAAAGTTGTACACATTGCTTGGAAATTTCTTCACAACATTTTTATCCACATAGAGATATTGATACATTTAAACACCTCTACAGCGTTCCCTCAACATCAAGCTTCTTCAACAACTCAATGTTTCTAGCCTCACTCTCATCAATTTTTGTTGTGCTTATCCAAGCATCTAAAATCTCCCTTGCAACATATTCGGTCACAAGCCTACCACTCATAGCCAAAACATTTGCATCATTCCAAAGCCTAGCACCTCTAGCAGTTTCAGCATCATTGCAAAGAGCTGCTCTAACACCCTTAACCTTGTTAGCAGCAATAGAAACACCAGTACCAGTATAGCAAATCACAACACCCCAATCAGCAACACCACTAGCAACAAGCTTCCCAACCTCAAAACCAACCAATGGCCACGGCTCAGGCTTACCAGTTTTCACAGAGCCAACAGGTATAACCTCAAAACCCTTCTCAGTAAGATACTTCACAACAGCATTAACAGCTGGGTAAAGATCATCGGATCCAACAGCAACTCTCCTACTCCTCTCAACAGTCTGGGATTTCACCTCTTTTGCACTACTGACCTCCATACAACTCCCCTATTTGAGAATTTCAGCTTTGCACTACTGAAATACTAATCATATCTTCTTTAAAAGCTGTTGTAAAAACCAAAAACATTTGAAAAGCAAATCAAATGTTTTCAAATATTGATTTATGGAGAAAGCTGGCCAAGTTTCATAGCAGTGTTTTTCCATGAGAGCTGGGATCTATATGTTGAATGTGGTTTAAACACAGTTTTAATACTTTCTATGCTTTCTCCAACAACTCTAATCTTGCTTATATCTATTTCCCCATAGCCCCATTTCCATAGGAAGTAGAGATAGCCTATATCCATGGGGTTAAACCCCATTGCATATGCCACTACAGCATCTAGATTCACAGGATTTGTTGAAGCGAATACAACTCCCCACTTTTTTGATGTTCCGGAAATTGGGCCGTTGCCCTCCATAGCCTCAACACCATCAACTATGCCTATATCTGGCATTAGATGTGTTGCAAGTTTTGCTATGTTGTAGTTTATTGAGTAGTAGCCTTTGTGCATTTCATGTTTCCACCCTCTTTTTATCGCCCCCATAACAATGTTTTTTATTGAGAGAGTAACAATTACTGTGTCATGTGTTTTTGCTCTACATGGAGATACAACAACATAGCTTTTATCAAGCAAAAGCTTTGAAACATAAACCTCAAACTCTCTATTACTTTCATCAACTAAAACAAATCTTTGATGCTCATACTCATCAAGATCAATAAACTCAACATTTTTAAACAAGTCTCTAAGTTTGTAATAGCCAAAGTTTTTCAAACCATCTCTAAAACTTCCAATAGCAGGTGACTCAGCAACCAATATCTCCGATGGGCTGAATCTTGAGGAGATAAATGCTATAGTTGCCTCAACAGCTTCAACAGGTGTAGCAGCAAGACTTGTTCTTGTTGAGACGAAGTTTGGTTTTATCAAAAACTTTTTCCTGTTTCCAATGGAAGCAACAATTTCGTTTTCTATAAGCTCAAGAGCTTTGGAAACCCCATTGCGATGATCAAATGTTTTAACTATCGAAACAGACATTGATCTTCTAACCCTCTCCAATCTCGTTTAAGGATCTTAGAACAGCATTTGCAACACTTCTATATGCTTTGTTCAAATCCTTGGCAATTTTCTTAACAGACTCGTACTCTGGCTTAGTATTAACAATGTTTCCATTAAAATCCTTGCTTATCTTCACATCAACTAAATGCTTAGAACCATCAATATCAACAGCAATTCTCCTAATCTCTCTATAGGGAACCTTAAACCTGTTAACAACATACATTCTAACCCCTAGAGTTCCAAGCTCTCTAACCAATGTTTTAACAATATCTGAATAGCTCATCTCATCAGTCAATACCCTAATGCTGTAACCAGGTCTATTCTTCTTCATGTATATAGGCACTATCGACACATCTTTTGCTCCAACCTCAAACAACCTCTCCACTGTATACCCAACAACCTCACCAGAAACATCATCAACATCTGTTTCAACAACAACAATTCTTTCATGTTCAAGACCATCAACATTGCTATTATCAATATTGTTTCCAACCAATACCCTAACAACATTTGGTTTATTCCCAAAATCCTTTTTACCAGCACCATAACCAATCTGAGTTAGCTTCATAACAGGTATTGAATCCACAAACGATTTGGCAAGTGAGCAAATAATTGCAGCTCCAGTTGGTGTTGTTAACTCCCCCTCAGCATGTCCAGTAAAGAATATTGCTTCCCCTCTTCTCAAAATCTCTAGAGTTGCTGGTGCTGGCACTGAGTACAAGCCATGATCTGTTTTCACATAGCCTTTTCCAACAGCAACTGGAAGAGAATAGAATGTTGCATCAACAAGACCAAGAAACTCTAGAGCCATTGCAACACCAACTATATCAACAATTGTATCTGCTGATCCAAGCTCGTGGAGATGAGTATCCTCAGCTGTTTTCCCATGAACCTTGGACTCAGCATCAACAAGAATTTTCATTGTATCAACAACAAATTTCTTCATTTTACTGCTAAGATTAACCTCGTCAGCCACAGCCTCAGCATATCTAATCATTTCCAAACCACTTCTCTCATCAAATCTCTCAGAAATTTTCACATCAACTGCCTTAGCCCTGATGCCACTTCTAACAACATCTTCTACAACAATTTCAATGTTTTCAACACCATCAACATTTCTTATAATAGCCTTTCTCAAAGACTCAAAAAGCTTTGCATCAACACCTAAATCAATTAGTGAAGCAAGCATCATATCCCCTGAGACACCGGAAATCGAGGGATCTATAACAACAACTTTGCTAGTCACATCAACACACCAAAGCAATACGAATGCTGTATAGCAGAATTAAAAATGTTTTTGATTTGACAAAAACAGAAATAATTTTATCTATGTTCTCTCAACAGATACACACTTTTGTTTGTAAAGCGATATTCTTCTCCCAATTAAACCTGCTACAACACCTGCATTAACACCATTATCAATATTTACAACAGCTAGTCCAAGTGGGCATGCCTGTAGCATTGAGTATAGAGCTGCCAACCCCTCTCCACCAGCCCCATAGCCAACAGATGTTGGAACACCTATAACAGGAACATCTATTAGCGATGCCACTACAGATGGTAGTGCACCCTCCATGCCAGCAACAACTATTGCAACATCAACATCTCTCTCCTTCAAAATCTTCAAAGCCTCTAAAACTCTGTGAAAACCAGCTACACCAACATCATAAATAGATACTGTTTCACAGCCCATTTGCTCAACAACAACCTTAGCCTCTTCAGCAACACCAATATCAGCTGTGCCAGCAGCTACAACACCTACTCTGCAATCATATTTTGGAATATCGAAATCCTTTTTCTTAACAACAGCTATCCTACCCCTTTTATTAATGAAAATTTCAAAATCCTCAAACTTTGCATTCTCCAAATAAGCTATTTGCTCATTGGTAAGACGAGAAACAATGACTCTACCACTTCTAGGAACAACACTTACCAAAATCTTTTCGAGATTCTCAACAGATTTACCTTCACCAAAAACAATTTCGGGAACATCTCTTCTAAGCTCTCTACCAACATCAAATCTTATAACATTCTCTATGTACTCAATTGAGAACAGTCTTATCCTTCTCAAAGCCTCTTCAACAGATATTTTACCAGAGGCTAGATCCTCTAAAACCTTTCTCAAGTCCATGCCAAAAACCCGTGCTACTTGCTGAAATATTGAAGAAGCTCTATAATAGCTCCAAGACCATTAACAGTATTCACATAAATATACTTTCCATTTCTAAAGAACCCTTCCTGCTCCTTAAAACCACCAAAGCCCTCCAAATACTTAGCACATTCATCAGCATTTTCAACAACAAATGCTATGTGGTGAATGCCCTGACCATGCTTCTCAAGAAAATCTCTCCATGTGCTAGGACCATCGATTGGCTCTATAAGCTCTATAACAATATTCTCCATGTTTATAAATGCAAGTTTTGCTCTTCCTCTCGAAGGCTCTCCTCTAAACATCATCTTTGTCTTTTCCCACTCCTCAGTTACAATAACTTTTGGCTTTTCAATTCCAAGAAGCTTAGACCAGTTCTCCAAAGCCTCATCAATGTTCCTCACAACAATAGCTATTTGAACAACTTTTCCAAGACCTTTGCAACTCATTTTAATCACAAAATTTGTTATTGGACTTTACCTCATTTTAAACTTATATTTTCAGAGCTCTGGCAATGACCTTAGCTAGCGGCATGCCCATCTTGCCATTTCTTTTAGCTTCATAAAGTTCTTGGGTAAAGTATATTGTGACTCTCTTTATTGCAGCAACTGTTTGGCTTTGTATGCAAAGAGCCCACATAGCATTTAGCATTGCTCCATGGGCTCCGAGAGCAGCTGATATGATTCCAGCTAGTGTTCCAACATCTATTTCACCTTTTCTAGCCTTCTCTATTGACATGTAGGATATTGCTGCTGCTGATGAGAATTGTGTGAATAATCCAAAACCCCAGTATATTCTGTCAAACCATATGAGGTTTGTAATTGCTTTTCTCCACCAAGAAAACACGTTGTTAAGCAAATCACCATTTCTACGCTCATATAAAGCATCCCTTATGTATGCAATGCTTGCGCTATAAGCTCTTCTCTCCTCCAATCTAGCAACCTCTGCTTTTCTGCTATAGTATTCAGCAAGAAGCATATATGGTGCTGATGATGCAAGCATTGCTAAACCTATTGATGTGTTGAAACTAAATATTGTTATTGTTGATGCCACAGCTGTAAACACATTTGGAAGTAGTGTTGTTAAAACAGCGTTTATATTCCAAATAACAAAGTCTATATCGCTACTGACTCTCCCAATAACATCATCCAAAGGCTCGTTATTTCCATTCTCATTGATTTTTAGCAAGCATAGCCTTCTTCAAACTCACAATACTATCAGCAAGCTTTGTGAAGTACCTCATCAAGGCAAACTCTGTTGCAATAAAAACTATGGCTGCAGCACCAAAAAGACCAACACCTGTTACAAATCTTTTGAAAAACAATTCTTCCTCACTTCTTCTAACAGCATTAACAACATTTGCAATAGCTTGTGGAATAAAGTAGCCTCCAACAACAGATCTAACCACGAAAACTGTGATCATTACAAAAAGAGCAAGGGAAAAACCAGGAGAATGTGGAATAATAATATTTTGTATGAACCTAGCCATGGTTGTAACATCATCAATAACTTTGCTTCTAATTCTTGAAACAATGTTCAAAGCGTTAAACCCTTAATCAAATTTTCAGAAGTGTTACTTGCTTCAGTAACTGCTTTTAAGCTGTTTAGCAAATTGATAAAGATAACCAACTTAATTAAAACATTAATACTTGGTGTTAAGCAACCAAACCCAGTTTTCTACCATACTCAACTAGTCCAAGATCCTCCAAAACCTCTTTCCTCGGCTTTCCATTCTCATCCCATCCCATAAACTCGTAAAACTCTGTTAGCATTTGATCTAGCTCAACCACCTGCCCCTTGGCCCCTCCCTCATTCATTGGTTCTCTCAAAAACCTTTTCTGAAGAATGTCATCCTTTCTGGACATTCCACAAGCTATGTTGAACATTCTTTTCAATGTGAATATCCTCTTACCCACTTTCAGCAAATCCTGAACATTCTTCTTAAAACCTGTAACATATGTGTAAAGCCCTGCTATATGAGCTGGTGGAATATCAACAAATTTGCAAATACCCATAGACTCCTGAATTTCGCTCCAAATCATCATTGTTGCCACCATCCACCCCTTGCCTTTATATGCAAACCTGTCAACTCTTTCATAAATCTTTAAATCATGTGCTCTTTGACCCTGTTCTATCCTAAAGAAAAGACCATAGAGATGATCCGCACCTCTATTGGATGTCGCGTACTGAAGCCCCATTCCCTTAAATGCTCTTGGATCATGCATAGGCATTTCAGTGCCTTTAACATGCATACAGAGCTCCTCAGAACCTTTTCCAATAATGCTAGATGCTTTTCTACATCCCTCAGCCAGTATGTTTCCAAAACCTTCTCTTTTGCCAATCATTTCAATAAGCTTTAAAACAGCTTCTTTATTACCCCATTTAAGCTCCAAGCCACCAGTATCACTAGCTGATATAATTCCTTTCTCAAAGCATTCAAAAGCCCATGCAATTGTTACACCAGTAGATATTGTGTCCAAGCCATATTTGTTACAAAGATAGTTTGCCTGCGCCAAATAGAATGGGTCGTCAATCATTAGAAGTGTTCCAAGAGAAGCAATGGTTTCATACTCCGGTGCTCTTGTCCTAATATCACCAACTTGCATAACCTTCCAACACTTTACTGGACACGCCCAACAGCCATAGACATCAACAACAATTTTCCTTTCCCTAAAGCTTTGACCAGTGAGATTCTTATACCCATCGAATTCGCCAAGGGTAAAGTTTTTAATGGGCATATCACCATATTCATAGAACTCCTCAACCTCTCCAGCAGTTCCATAAACAGCAAGTATTTGTGCCGTTGGAGAAGACATTATGAGTGGAAGCAGTCGTGATAATATGCTAGATACTCTACTGGGTTCTTTAACACTTATCTTCCCACTTCCTTTAACAGCTATTGCCTTTAGATTCTTAGACCCCATAACAGCCCCCATACCAGTTCTACCAGCAATTCTAGGTCCATTGGGCTGAATATCAGCAGCTATTGTAGCAAACCTAACAAGATTTTCACCAGCTAAACCAATTGCAGCAACTCTAATGTTTTGATCTCCAAGCTCCTTCTTTATCTCCTTATCAGTTTCATATGTATCCAAACCCCAGAGCTTTGAAGCATCTCTAAACTCTATAACTCCATCATGGATATATAGATACGTTGGCGAAGCTGCTCTACCCTTTATCACAAGACCATCAAAACCAGCTTTCTTAAGCTCAACACCCCAGTAACCAGCTACATGGCCCTCGCCCCATCCCATTGTTAGTGGCGACTTGGCTGCAACAACCCATCTGCTACTACCATATACTGGTGTTCCAGTTAGTGCACCAGTCATGAAAACCAATGGGTTTTGGGGGCTAAACGGATCTATTCTCGGATCCTCTATCTCCTCAACCACAATTTTTGTTGCTAAGCCTATGCCACCAACAAACAACTCTATGTCTTGTTTGCTAAGATTCTTAATCTCTACCTTCTCCCTGGACAAGTCAATATATGCAATTTTTCCAGCATAGCCGTAGAGCTCCTGAGACAGTTTATAATCACCCAAGTCTGTAGAGCTTGTAATATAGCTCAACTTCTCTTTCGGGTATAACAGGAGGCTCTTTTCCAAGGGCCATAGCAACAAATTGTGCTGTTGCAACTTCTTCAAGGGTTTCAGCAACTGCTTCAGCATCATATAAGTTAGAGCCTAGAGCCACAATGCCATGGTTTTGAAGAATAAGAGCTCTAGCACCTGTTGAGGCTTTTTCAGCAACAAGCTTAGCTAATTGATCTGTTCCTGGAAAGGCGAAGGGAACAACCTCAACTTTTCTAAGAACCATAACAGCCTCAACAGTAATTGGCTTTAATCCAACACCAGCTAGTGCAAGACCCAATGTGAATGGGTTGTGTGCATGGACAATGGCATTGACATCGGGTCTAACTCTATAGATTGCAGCGTGAAGAGGTGTTTCAATTGATGGTCTGCCAAAACCCTCAATAATGTTGCCATCCAAATCAACTTTTATCAAATCATCTGGTGTTAGCTCACCTTTGAAAATACCACTTGGAGTAATCCAAAACTCGTTAGAACCAGGAAGCCTAGCACTAACATTACCACCCAAAGCAGATACAAGACCTCTTTCAAATAAGTGTCTCATAACCTTGCAAATATCGTTTTTCAATTGCTCCTCAGACAACTCAATACCTTCACTCATACTTTCAACACCTAGTAAACACTTTTATCGCTGAGCTTATAAACCTAGGTTCAGAGAATTAGATAATGTGGTGAAGAACTGTGTTAAGGTTGAAGGTTAAGCTTCTACCACCATTCACATACGACATGAACACACATGAGCTTATTCTAGAGGTTTCTGAATCAACAACAATACTAGATATTCTGAAAAATGTTTCTTCAAAAGGTGTTATAGCACTAGATAAAGTTCTTGACTATTCGGAAAACAGTGCAACGCTTAAGGAAAATGTTGTTATACTTGCTGATGGCAATGTTGTAGATGATTTAAGTAAAAAGGTTGGGGGAATACAAAAAATTGTTTTAATGCCTCTTGCTCCAGGTGGATAAGGCTAGAGGTTTTCAGGAAATAGTGGTTTAGCACCCTTTTCCCTAAACACTTCAACAACCTTACTCTGCTCCTCTAAAGACAATTTCTTAAACCTTTTTCCAGCACTTAAAATCATTGGCCACAACCTTATGTCTCCAGCCATGGCATATGTTGCCACAGGTTCTTGTGATAATGTGTACCAAACAGCCATATCTATATCCTCTTGAGTGTCGAAAGGCTCATACCATGTAGTGTATCTCTTCTCACCTACATATCTTCTCTTAGCAATAGATTTTATGGCTATAACACCAATATCTCTATCCATAGCAACCTTCAGAACTGGTCTAAAATCATTCTCAGGTCTTGGCATAGTCATTGCAGCTGCGTATACAGGTATTAGAATAGTGTCAAAATCAAACATTTCCAAAGCTTTTAAAGCAACTCTCATATCGGCATGAACAGTTATTCCAATAAACTTTATCAACCCCTGGTCACGAGCCTCAAGAAAAGCCTTTGCAGCACCTTTTTCACTAAAGATTTTGTTTAGCTCCTCCAAAGAGCCAACAGCGTGAAATTGGTAAATATCTAAAGAGTTGACACCAAATCTTGAAAGAGTTGTTTTAAGTTCTCTCCAAGCACCTTCATATGTTCTCTCAAGAGTTTTTTCAGCAACAACAAGTCTATCTCTATACTTTTTTATTAGTGGGCCCAGCCTTATCTCAGCTTCTGCATAGCTAGGAGCTATATCAATCATGTTGAGTCCTTCACTAATAGCATTCTCAACAGCTTTAATAGCAGCTTGAGCATCTGGATAGACACCAGGACCAAAACCACCTATGGTAAGTATTGATACCTTGTAATTTGTTCTACCCAGTCTCCTATACTCCAAAAACATCACCACAAAGTGTTTCTCTCCAAAAATTAAATATTTTGCTCATGTGAATATATAAATGTTTTTGTAGTGAAAATGATGAAGTCTAAGACTACATCGTCTAGGTGTTGCCCATGGATAATCTTAGGGAGATGCTGCTAAGCATTGTAAATAACATGGCGAAAGAGACTTATAGAAGCATTGTTCTAGATATTCTCAACAACCCTACACTAACATTTACAAGCACAAAACCTTTGATACAGTTAGGGGAATCACCTGCTGCTCCAAGAAAACACCACTTCTTTTCTGGTGGGCTGCTTCTACACACACTATCAGTTGCTTTAATAGCTAGAAGCATAGCAAAAATTTTTGAGAATCTATATGGAGTTGATGTTGATGAGGATTTGGTTGTTTCTGCTGCTATTCTGCACGATATTTTCAAGTACTATCAGTATGCAGTAGACGATGCTAGTGGTGGTTATAAGCCAAGGGATGACTGGTACCTAAGTCACGACTATGCAATTGTTGCTGAGTTGTCAAGAAGAAACGCGCCAGATGCTCTTATAAGAGTTGTTTCAGAAGCTCATGGAATTGCCCCATTCTCAACAATAGAGGGTTTGATAGTGCACTTAGCAGATTCTATAGATGCTAGATTTGGTGAGTACCTACAAAACATTTTGCTTTCAAAGCTTAAGGAAATTGAGAAAGAGGGTTGCAACATTTACAAAATTTTGAATGAGCTTATTAAGAGAGATGGCCTTAGAAATGTTGTTCAAGAAGCTCAAAAAAGTGGTTTAACCCAAAAAGCTATTGCAGTATGTAAGGAGGGTGCTGATAAATAACCCTTCACTACCTCCTTACTAATAGAATTACTAGTATCGCAACCACGACTAATACTATAATGATAATCAATATTGTTGACATTGATACTGGTTGTGCTGGGGTAGCTGAAGAGGTTCCTAAGCTGCTTGTACCAATGGCGCTGGTATAACTACTATATGTTGTGTATGTTGTAACAGTGGTAGCAATGCTTGTTGCACTAGTATAACTGGTATAGCTTGGTGATATTATGGTGCTGCTGGTAGTTGTAGATTGATATGTTTGTGGTGTACTGGTTTTAGCCAAGGTTGTTGCTGAAGTTGATGTAGTGGGTAGAGAGGTTGTAAGTACTGATGTTGTAGTTGGAAGTGGAGTAGGTGTTGGTGTAGGTGTTGGAGGTATAGCAGTTATTGCTGTTGTTGTGGTTTGTGTGGTAGGAACTGCTATTGTGTATTGTATTGTTGCAGGGCCTTTGAAAACAATAACTGTCTCGTTAGCTGTTGATTCATAAAATAATGTTTCGTTGGGTATTGATAGAAGAATTATGTTTGGGGATATCACAAGTCTTACCACAACTGGTTTAGTTATATTGAGTTGAAGCAGGCCATTCACGATTGTAACATTTGCTATGTAGCTTATTGTAGCTGTTGCGTTTGCTGATGAAGCTATGTAGAGTGTATCTCCCATTAAAACCCATTCAGTAGCTGTACTTGCTGTAACCTCTATAGAGGATTCAATTGGTTTAACAGGTAAATCAACACCTGTTACACCAATACTGATTTGCGTAGTTATATAAACTGTTGCAACACCATCTCCATTTATTTTAATTGTTATATTTGGATTCTCTGCTTGGCCGGCAATGGTATTGAGAATTAGTATTGTGAATATGGAAATTGAGATTAGTGTTAAGTAGAGTTTGTTCTTTTCTATCATGAACTTGTTCGCCTGATAAGCTCCAACTCTAATGAACTCAGCTTTAAATTTTTATATGCCAAAAACTGTAGAAGTCTTTTTCTGCTTTCGAAATTCTCTTCAAAATACTTAACAACATCTTTAACACATTTCCTACTAATCCTACTCTTCACTAAGCACTGCAATTTTTTACTGCAGATAGCATCCTCTAAACACATTTTCCTCAAAACATCTACAGTATCGCTGAATAGTTTCGATTCTGAGTAAGGGTAAAGTCTTTTCTCCTCATGTACGAAACCCCTAAACCTGGCTACAACATATGCTAGTGCTGCAATTAGTGGTGCTAAAACTATTTGAGCACCAATTTGATTTGATACATTATTGAATATTATATGCAAATACCTTGCAGGGTTAATGAGTATTGCAATTGCTTTTGGAACTCCATAAACGTTTACCAGCTCACTTAGTGAAAGCAGTCTTTCACCGTATTTAGAGGCATCGACAAAGAATGTTTTTGGTGATTTGTTTTCGCAAATGCTGTCTATGATAGAGTTGAATAGGGATACATAAACATTTTGCTGTTGTTGAAAACCAAAAACAGTATTTGTAGCTATTGATCCATCGCCAATGACAACAGCCTTTAAACCGTTTTTGTAACACTCAACACCAACAGTATTGTTGTACACAAATGCTATTGGGTGACAAGACGCTTTATCTAAGATGGTTACTGGTGATACATATGCAAATGCTATGTAAAACATCTTCTTGTTTACATTTACATAGCCATAGACTATTCCAGAGTAGTTTGCTGAAAGAATGTACTTGAATGCCTCAATTCTAGCTGGAATTCCAAGTTTCTCAAGAACTTGATTCCCATAGCCGTCCTCATCAAGAACAATAACACTAGCTTTAGATTTTGAAACAAGATTTGCTATTGATAAAAGCTCCGAGTTTTCAAAGCTTTTCTCTGGTGAGATAAAAACAAGTGTTGTACAGCCACCGAAGTTACTGTATCTAACACTGGACCAGTCTTTAACAATGTGAACAACTCCTCTAGATGCTAGAAACTCTATGAATTTTGATGAGCCATCCCAAAAACTGTTTAGAGGCGATGCACCAGATGTTGAAATTCCAGCAATGTTTTTCTCAAATGATGCAAACAGTGTTAATGCTATTAGAAGTGTGAAAAGAAATAGAATTGTGTTTATGGTTTTGCTAGCTTTTCTCATGGCATGACCCACTAGAATAGGAAAGTATTACTACACCTGCTAATAGTGAAATAAATGAGGCTACATATCTTTGCAAAATAGCCAAGACAATTGCAGATATGAAAACAGCTAAAGCTGTGTAAACTAGAAGAGTTTGCTGTTTTTCACTTTGCCTCATTGAAGCATTGCCTCAAAAAACTTTATCCAATCATCCAAGTAAAATGCTTTATCGCTAATAAAACCAGCAACATAAAAAGCTATTGCAATTAACACAATCGCTATTGGTAATACCTTAATTTGTAGTGTTCTTCCCCAGTATTTGCTTAGAAAATATGTTGCTGTAATCGAGGCCAAAGCTGATAATGTTGATGAATACCAAATATTTTTTATGAAAACAACTGTAAAGGCTCCAAAAATCATTGTAAGTACTGAAAACAAAAGAACTCTATGAATTTGTTTGAAAAGTGGCCTAATATCTATTAGCATGAAGGGAATTTTGAAGCTTATTGATATGCATTTACCTGATTTTATTGCTATTGCTGTTTTCATTATGAAGTATAGTGATAGTGCATATATTGTGTATATTGCTACAAAATCTGTGTAGCTATAGGGGCCAAGGTATAGTAGAGAGCTTAGCGCTAAGGCAATAACAAACAAAGCAAATACAAATACATAAATGCTTTTAACCATTTTTATCCAAGCCCATAATCCTTTTCCAACAAATTCAAGAAATTGCTAAGTTCCTTCAAATCTTTTCCACTCCACATATTTGAATATCTCAAAACCTCATACTTTGTTACAGCTGTTTTAATTAATTGAATATTTCTGGGATTTGCCTTCACTAGTTTTGATAAGACATCTCTATGAGTATCGGAATTGTTTATAGTAACACCATGTTTTCCAGACACAAAGTGTAACACTTTCCAAAACCTGTGTAACAAAATAGTCTTCTCATCCTCTTTACCCAAAGCACTTTTCGTATCTGCAAAAACCCTTGCTCTATTTACTACAAAAAGCTTCTTCATAGCTAAAAGAATATTATGTTTCGAAAACACAATTACCACAAAAACTATAAATGTTAAAAGCGTTGATGTTGAAACAAACAATATGAACATTTGGTTGCCATACTGAAACTGCTTCTTAGCACCACTATCAACTATAACAACATCTTTAATGCTTTGACTGCTTAACCTATTCGATTCTAGAATTGTTTCAGCAAATGAAATTGCATTAGATTTTGCAACAACTTCCTCCAAAGCTTTATAATCCTTAAAATTGAGACTTAGAATTCTTGATTTTCGCACTGAAGACGAGGTTGCACCACTATCTACTCTGCTTCTACTTATATAAGATTCCTCAGCTATTCCATTGTTTCCCATACCCATGTAAGATTCCATTAACTGTTGAGATGGGGATATCATATATGGTGAAGAACCGTTTCTAAAAAATTGATTGGGTATAGAGCTAGCTCCTTTACTGCTTTCAACAATATATTGATTTGGCGATGCAATAACCTCTATGCTACTAATACTAATATTATTTGAAAGCAACACTTGCAGTGTTTGCCCAATATTAGTGCTTATACCAAGAAAAATCATGGATATGAATTCACTTGTTTTGATAGATATCTTCTCACTCTCAATCAATTCTATGAGCTTGTAAATAGCTTTCTCAAAAGTGTTTACATCTATTACATTAGAAGTTTCATTGCTTTTAGTGATGTATTGTATGTTTGAGTAACTTATTCTATAATCGAAATTGATTGGGTGATAACTCACAAAGTTTTTTATAAACATTGCCAAAACTATTGAGTCGTAAACAAGCATATCATTTAATAAATCATCAAATGTTTTTCTACTCATAGATACAGCTCCTTTGTAAAGCATTAGAATTAGTAGAAGTTTTGATGATATTCGTGCTGTGGTGTTTGCTGAAACTCCTTTTCCAGTTTCTATAACATAATCTATTAAATTAGCAATGTCAGTGTAGTTGTAGCTGCAAAACTCATATCCGTTGTAGAGATTTAGAATAAGCTTTGACAATGGCTTGTCACATCCCAAATCATTCTCCAGACTTTTCTCAGCAAATAATATTAGCAGCTTTGAAATGTCCTCTCTAGTTATGTAGAATCCTTCACCAGAAAACATTTTCAAAGCTCTAAGCTGAGCAGCTCCAATGAACAATGCTAATCTGGTATCGTTATACACCATCTGCAGTAGCTTCTTAGCAAGTGCGGCATTTACCTCGCTTGTATTGGTTAATGTTGCATTTACATTTCTAATCCATTGCTTAAGAATTTCAGAACCATACACTATTGTCGATGCTGCTTTTCCTAACTCAATGGAGTGTCTATCAATGGCCAAGACATTTAAAAAGCTAAGTGGGTAAAACACAATGAGTGTTATGATAATGCTAATGAAAATGTTTTTAGCAGGTAGACTATTCATGTAATCACATTATAGCATATTTTGCTAAAAACTAAAAATATTTTGTTGTGGTAAACAATGACGGTGTTTAGCAGAGTTGTTCAAAGAGTTGTTGAAGAGTCTTCGAAGGTGCTTGTTGATAGAGTTTCTTATGTAGAGCTAATAACGTTTTCCATTATATTTGAGGGACATGTTTTGATAGAGGGTATACCAGGTATCGCAAAAACGTTAACAGCTAAAACAATATCAAAGCTTCTAAACCTTTCCTTCTCCAGAATTCAGTGTACTGTCGATATATTGCCATCAGATATTATAGGAACTAGAGTATATAATCAGAAAACAGGTGAGTTTGAGCTTAGGCTAGGACCTATATACTCAAATGTTGTTTTAGTTGATGAGATTAACAGAGCTTCTCCAAGAGCACAATCAGCTTTGCTTGAGGCTATGCAGGAAAGGCAGATTACAATAGATGGTGAAACGGTTAAGTTGCCAAGACCATTCACAGTAATAGCAACTCAAAACCCTATAGAGTTGGAGGGCACATTTCCACTGCCAGAAGCTCAGCTTGATAGATTCTACATAAAAATTGATATGAAGAGTCTTGAAAGAGAGTCTTTGATTAAGCTTCTTAAAAAGGATTTGAGAATGATTGAAAGAGAGTTTGAGAATTTGAAGCCTATTGTTAACTCTACAGATATTGCCGAGGCTTCTAAAGAGATAGAGAGTGTTTATGTTGATGACTCAATATATGACTATATTGTGAAAATAGTTGAGTATAGCAATAAACATCCTGCTGTAAGACTTGGTGTTACACCAAGAGGTGCTCTAATGCTTCTTAACCTCACAAAGGAGTTTGCTCTTTATGATGAGAGAAAATATGTTATACCAGATGATGTTAAAAAAGCTTCTATACCAGCTTTATCACATAGAATTTTGCTAAAGCCTGAGTACATTGCCGAGGGATATAGCGCCCAGAGTGTTATACGGGAGATTTTAACTAGAGTTGAGGTGCCAAGGCCATAGACAGCAACGTTGTTGAGATTTTTCAAAAACCAACAAAATACTTCTACTTGCTTATTCTAGCAACTTTAATAGCTTTTGTTGGGTTTGGCAATCAAATACCAAGTTTCTTAGCATTGTTCATTGCATCAACAACACTAACAGTTGTTGTTGCATCACTTTCCATAGCAACTTCAGTAAAAAGTATTGTAACCAACGTTAAGATTTTGAAGCATGAGGTTAGTGGTGTTGAGAATGAGGAAATTGGTGTAGAGGTGGCTATAGAGGTTTTGTTTCCCAAAGTTTTATCCGTAGCTGGGGTAGGTCTTGAAAGCGATGCTGGTATTTCATATGTTAAACACAATGTGGTTGTTAATGATAATATGTATAAGCTTAAGGTTTTTGTGAAGGGTTATGTTGGTTTTCACAAAGTGAAAATGCTTACAATAACTTTTCGCGATATTTTCAAACTGTTTAGAGTTGTTGCAAGGATAAGATTGAGCAATCCAGTAACTGTGCAAATAGTTCCAATGAAAAAGCCTAGCAGATTCAAAATGGATATTGTAATGCCATCGGAAATTGTTTACGAGGCTTTCACATCTAGAAGAAGAGGTATGGGAATCAATATTCTTGGTGTTAGAGAGTATGTTGCTGGTGATGATTTTAGAAGAATAGCTTGGAAGGCAACAGCCAAGGCAAGACGTTTAATGGTTAAAGAGTTTGAGGGCATGTCTTTTAAAAACATAGTTATTGTTGCGTCTATCCATTATGGGCATTTCATCGGCGATCCACCGCCTGTTAGCTACATAGCAAGTGCAATACTAAGCATTGTTTCAGTTGCTTGTGAGAGAAATATGGGTGTTAGACTTGGTGTTGCAACAGAGGATAGCATTAAGATTAGTGATTTTGTTGTGAGAAAAGGTGCTGAAAACATATACTCGCTTTTCTCCTTGATTGAGTGGCCAGAGACTTTGGCTGAGCCTAGAGGCTATTCTAGCAGCAATAGAATTGTGAGATGGTTTGTTAAGCAAATAGTTTTTGATACTTGTAGAGAGCCATGTATTGTAGCATTGTTTATTGATCCAATGGATGATCTAGATGTTGAGAATATTGTAAAACTACACGAGGAGTTGAGGATTTATGGACACGAGCTAAAGGTTTTCTTAACACCTTCAACACTACTAAGATTTCTATTCAACAAAAGATTATCTACTCAGGAACTAAACAATGTTATGAGAGAGGTTACAAGAAGTGGTTTCATAGCTAGAAAAATTCATAGAGTTTTAGGTGTTTATGCACCAAGTGAATATGTTGTTTAATGAGTAATTCACTATTTATTTAAATCCTGGTGGTCTTACCCTCAAAACCTCTCTATTGACTAGTGTTGGCGGCTCTCTCCCTTCGTAGAACGCTATTAGGTTTTCCGCAACTAGTTCAGCCATTGCATGTCTAGCTTCATATGTTGCAGAACCTATGTGTGGTACTAGCACAACGTTTTTGAATGATGTTAGTGGGTGGTTTGGTGGAAGAGGCTCTTGCTCAAAAACATCTAGACCTGCACCAGCAATCCAACCCTCAGTCAATGCCTTGACCAATGCATTTGTATCTATTATAGCACCCCTCGCTGTGTTTACCAATATTGCTGTTTTCTTCATTTTCTTTAGCCTTTCCTCATTGATCATGTGATGTGTTTCCTTTGTTAATGGAACATGTATTGAAACAACATCAGCTTCTTGAAGAAGTGTGTCAAGATCTCTGTACTCTGCCCCAAGAGCCTTCTCCAAATCAACATTTCTTTTCACATCATAGTAAATAATTTTCATGCCAAAAGCCTTTCCAATTTCAGCAACTCTAGACCCTATTCTCCCAAGCCCAACAACTCCAAGTGTTTTACCCTTCAACTCTGCACCAAGCATCATATGTGGATGCCAACCTGTTCTAGTTCTCCACCACTCACCCCACCTAACAAAAACATCAGACTCAACAATTCTTCTAGCAACAGCCAATATCAAAGCCCATGTAAGCTCAGCAGTAGCCTCAGTCAAAACACCAGGAGTATTAGTAACATATATACCCAGATTAGTAGCACACTCAACATCTATATTATCATAGCCAACAGCATACTGAGCAACAATTCTCAACCTCTTAGCCTGCTTAAGAAGATTACAATCAATTCTATCACTCAACAAAGACACTAAAGCATCAACCTCCCTAGCCTTCTCCAAAAGCACATCATATGGCGGTGGCTGATACCTATCCCAAACCTCAACATCATAATACCTCCCAAGCTTTTCTATCACATCAGGAAACAGTTCCCTTGTAACAAAAACTCTTGGCTTCATATATCACAACCTCTTTCAACATACTACAATTTGCTACAATTCGGTGCTCTTTAAAAGCTTTAATTAGCAACAAAAACTGGAATTGCATATAACTAAATCTTTGGGCTGTGGTACTTGGATTATAGAAATGATCATTTGATTAATTATTTTAAATTACAGTTCGTTTAAAGTTTTTATTTGTATCTATAGCTGTTCTTGATTGTATTTATGAATGAGCTCTATGGCCATAAGTAAAGACTTTCTACTCCCTTTTGGGAGTTTCTGTTGTTTGGGAGGGGAAGCCCTGTGACTACATCAAAATAGTCTTTCTACTCCCTTTTGGGAGTTTCTTGCATTTGTTTACTCATGTATGATGTTATGTTTTGAATCTATTAACTTTCTACTCCCTTTTGGGAGTTTCTGGTGAGAGAGTTGCAACAATTCGCCATCCTGAATAGGGTAGTGATAACTTTCTACTCCCTTTTGGGAGTTTCAAGTAAGTGAATGCAAGCAAATAGCTGATGCAATATTGGATGACTATGAATCCTTTCTACTCCCTTTTGGGAGTTTCGGGAAGAGGTTTGTTGATGAAAACACAGGTTTTGTTGCTGTTGATGGGACTGCTTTCTACTCCCTTTTGGGAGTTTCTATGCAAGCAACAACAATGCAATGCCCCAAGCCCAAGACCCATCTTTCTACTCCCTTTTGGGAGTTTCTTGTCGATTATCTATCTGATGATGTTGCCATCCTCAAAGCTCTCGAAGCTCTTTCTACTCCCTTTTGGGAGTTTCTGTGTTTGTGCGTGAGGAGCGTGAGAAAAGTATATAAACCCAAACCTTTCTACTCCCTTTTGGGAGTTTCTTGCTTCTGCTCAATGAGCTTGCTGAGAAATGGTTTGGCTATGCAGTAGATCTTTCTACTCCCTTTTGGGAGTTTCACGCTCTATGGATTCCATGTTTTTACCCCGCATACTTTTTTCTCTCTAGCCTTTCTACTCCCTTTTGGGAGTTTCTGCAATTCCTCCAATGATTGCTCCAAGTGTCAATAAAACATTTCCATCCTTTCTACTCCCTTTTGGGAGTTTCAAAAGAATTAGAAAACTGGATGAAGCTATTCAAAAACTTCTTTCTACTCCCTTTTGGGAGTTTCAGAGGGTCAATGGTTATGTTTGCCTGGAGAACGCTGTTGGCTGGCCTTTCTACTCCCTTTTGGGAGTTTCCCAACCTCTTAATCTTTTCCATTTATCTCACCAAATTCACTCTTTGCACAATCTTTCTACTCCCTTTTGGGAGTTTCGTGTAACATTGAGGTTGATTTTAGCAAGGTTGCTGTTAGAATGTTTGATGCTTTCTACTCCCTTTTGGGAGTTTCTCCTGCAGAATCATATGAATACGTTTCTCACTTGCATAGAAAAGACTTTCTACTCCCTTTTGGGAGTTTCTCAAAAGCTTTAGAAATTCTTAAGCAATGCAACATAGACATTGACATGTCCACTTTCTACTCCCTTTTGGGAGTTTCCTGATTGAGATAAGTGTGGAGTGGAGCAGGATGACAAATACACTTTCTACTCCCTTTTGGGAGTTTC